>JARIAP010000007.1 GCA_029257755.1 Helicobacter sp. | reverse complement strand
CCTTTCTAATGATTGAGTGCCTTCCCAATCTTTTGAAGTATGCCCTTCAATACGAATATCTTCTATAAAATTTCTATATTTTTCTCCATATAAAATTCGTATATATCTAGGAAAAAAATCATCTAATATTTTTTGAAAATGTTCTTTTACTTTTTTTTGTCCAACATCAAATAAAATATCTTGTTTTTGGAATCTAATAGTTGTATCATCATCAATAAAGGCGTCCCATTTTTTTAAATCTTTACCAAATTCTTTCATTAAATCCTTATATAACTCACTTTGTAAATTTGAATAATCTTTTGCTAAATCACGCATTTTATCATGTTGCATTTCAAGCTTCTTTTTATCATTTTCAATAGTTACCATGAAAGCTACTGCAATCATCATAAAAATCATCATAATACCAGACATCATATCTGATATTGTAATCCAATGGCTTGATTTGTCTTCCATTTAAATCCTTATGTTTTATAATTATGATACACCCATAATCTCTTTTACTTTCTTTAAAAACCATTCATAATTGTTTGCAAAACTTTGAGTCATTTTTTCCATTTTAGAATCTAACATATCAAGATTAGTTCCAAGATTTTTATGCAATGTTTCACCTTGTTTTACAAGCTCTTGTGTATTCACCTTAAAGTGTTTTATTACTTCATCTAATGTTTCTTTTTGTGTGTTGAATAGATTACTGCTTGATTTTGAGAGTTCATTTACATTCGTTTTTATTGATATTATTGCTGTATTTATTTGCTGTGTTGCTTCTGTTTGATTTTTTATATTTGCTTGCATACTTGCTTGCATTAGTTTTATATATTGAACACATAAGTTTTTAAAATTATTATTTAAATTGTCAAAATTTGTTTTTGAGTTATTTTCAAATGTGGTAATAGTATTGTTAAAACTATTAATTTTTGCTTCGAAGTTTTGCAATAAAAGTTCATTTTTTTTCATAATAGAATTAAATTGCTCATTAATATTTGTTGTTACCATAGTTATATTTTGTTCTATGTTGCTATGAAATTTATCATTTATATCTTGTGTATTTTTTATTATATTTTCATTTAAACTTTGATTTTTTTCTTGTATAGTTCTAATATCATCTAATATGCTTTTGCAACTCGTATTTATATCATTGCTTGTAGAATCTAGATTTTTGACAAAAGATTTTATATTTGTGCTTAGATCATCATAGAATGTGGCACTTTTTTCTTTAATGTCATTCATTATAATATTTTGTTGTGAAATTGTATTATTAAGTTTTTCATCATATATTTTTTGATTTTCTTTATGTGTTTTTTCAATTATTTCTATTAATGATTCCATGTTATCTTTTATGGAATCGCCAACTAAATTTAAATTCTTAGACACAGAAGTAGCATTGCTAGTAATTTTATTTAGTATAGAATCTGCATTTGTAGAAAATTTTTCATGTGCAGAATATAAAAATTCATCAAGTTTTTTGTGTGATTGCATAAGCGTATTTGATAAATTGACTGCTTGTGTATCAAGACTTTTTACAATTAAATTATTATCTTTTTCAAGCATCTCTGAAAGATTCATATAATTATGCTCTAACATTTTATTAAATTTTGATAGCATTTGTTGTAAATTTGTATCAAGGCATGTTGTTTGTGTTTGTAAGAATTGATGCAGTGTCTCTCCTTTTTGTGTTAAATCTTGTTGCAATTGTTCTGTTTGTGTATTTAAAGAATTTTTTAAGTTTTCATTTTGCTCTAATAAATTTTCTTTTATTGTATTTGTTTGATTCTGTAAGAAATCATTCATCTCTTGACTCTGTCTATCAAATGTTGTATTAAGTCTTTTGTATTGTCCCTTAAGTAATTCTGTGAAGTCATCTGACGCTTGTATAAAATATTGACTTGAATTTTTTAGAACCTCTGATATAGAATCTGTTGTCTTTGTATGTTGAGTTTGCAAACCATCTTGCATAGTATTTAATGTATTTTGTGTTGTTTCTTTTAGTAATATTATTTCTTTTTGTATATTGTCATTTATAAACTTAATATCTGATTCTATATTTTCTTTATATGTAGATTGTAAATTTTGCAAACTTTCTATTGTATTTTGTGTTGTTTGCAATATAGTATTTTCAATTTTATTTAATGATTCATCATGTAGTTTTTTAAGTGCTTCTAAACTTTCTTTTTGAGATTTTTCTATAAATAAACTTGAATTAGATATATTTTCTTCAAGTTGCTTTAGATTATCTTCTTGCATTGTTTGTAGATTTTGCATGTATTCTTTTGTAAGCTCTTTAGTTGTTTCAATGCTAGAATTAAAGCAAGTTCTATTGGAAGTTAAGAATTCTTCTGTTTTATCTTTTAAAAATTCATTTGTAACCTGTGCAGATTCTATGATTTTGTCCTGCATGTTTTTATAATCTATATCTACTTTATCTTGGAAATCTTTATGAAGTGTGTTTATGCTATCTAATATTGTGCTGTGATTATTTTTAAGATTATCTTGTAGGATTATATCCCTTTCTTTAAATTCATTTGAAAGTGTTTGTATAGAATCTTTTGCAAAATTTTCGATATTTTTTGCATTATCTGTCAAAGTATCTTGTAATATTTTAGTTATATTCGATATTTTTGTATCAAGCAACATAAATTTTTCTTCATAAAGCAAACGCATTTGTTCTTGCATATTTTGTGCATGTTCAATACTTTTTTTACTTGAAATATCAAGTTTTTCTAGCATAGAATCTGCATTAATTTTAAAGCTTTCATTGAGATTTAGCACTGCATTAGTTTTTGTTTGTATATCATCATTAACTACTTGTGCTAATTTATTTGATGTATTACTTGCTTCTTTAAATGACTCTAAAACTTCAACATTTGCATTATATATAGAATCTTTAAATTCATAATATGTGCTTTTTATGTTTTCCAAAATAGAATCATTTTGATTTTTAAGCGTTATATGTGTTTCATTAATTTGATCATAACTTTGTTTGAATGATAGCAACAATTGTTCTTCATAATCTTTTAAATATTCATGTAAATTATCTTTTGATTGTTGTAGTGATTGTATAAAATCTTTTGAGCTTTGAAGTGCTTGTAGGCTAGAATCTTTTAAATTTGCTATTGCTTGTAATTTATCTTCAAAGATAGATTCTAAATTATTTAACATGTTTAATGCTTCTATAAGTTTTTCTTGTATAACAATATTTTGTTCGTTATATTGTTGTATTTGTTTTAAATTTTCTTTATTTGCATCTATTGATTGTGTAGCTTGTTGCATTGATTTTTGTGCTTCTTGTAATGTGTTTTGTATTATTTTTAATGAATTTGTATTTTCTTCAATTTGTGTTTTATAGTTTTCTTGCCAATCTAACATATTTCTAGTTGCTTCATTTAATTGCTTAAAGTTTTCTCCAAACTGCTCTTTTAAGTTATTATT
>JARIAP010000128.1 GCA_029257755.1 Helicobacter sp. | reverse complement strand
TAGAGTAGATTCTAAAGGCAGGAGTTTTTGAGATAAAAGATTTATTTTATATGACATAGATACATCACTGATAGCAAAAACTTGTAGCAATAAGGAATGCTTCAAAGAACAAGGATTGCAATTTGATAGAAAAAGCAGAAGTATAGTAGTTTATACCCCTATGGAACGCATAGGTTTAGTAATGCAAGATTCTAAAGACAATATAATACTTCAAGGAAAATGAATTTATTTTTCTATTTGCTGATACTATGAAATATAATCCTAAAGATACATATAGTGTAAAATTTTTAGATGATACCACGATTTTATGGTGTATGTTTGAGAGTTGTGAAAAATATGTGTTATGTCCAAAATAATGAAGATTTTAAATATTGGGCTACCATTAGTGAATTTAGCTTAAATTAGATAATAAAATAGTTAAAGATTCTAAGAACAAAGAAATAAGGGGCTATATTATAGAACTAGCAGGGATAAATCCTAATAGTAAGGGGAGCAACCTGCCACCAAAGGAGCAACAAAAAACATCAAAGAGTGATACTAGAATACCAGTAGCATAATATGAGATTTTTTAGGAAAGTCAAGTAAAAGAGATTATTTGAAAAACACATTTGATTTTTATAATACTTTTAAGCATTTTATTATAAAATAAAACAACATTAAAGTGTTTAATGCAGATATAGAAATGAATAAGTTTTTAAAAATAAGGAAATATCATGAAGTTTGTATTTTTTATACTACTTATATGGTTTCCGTATGCCATACTTTTTGGGGAAGATTGCTTATTTAAGGATCTAGAATCTTTGCTAAAAAATCAAAACACGATTAAGGGGACATTACATAAAGTTGCAAGAGATAATTACACAAATTATATAGGAGAAGCACGATTAAGTGGCGTATTAATTTGGAGGAGAAGTTTTATCCAATATATTGATGGTTGGGAATTTTACGAACTTGTATTTTATCCAGATAAAAATCCTTTATTTGATGAATATATGTATTTTACATTATATAGAGATGATCTTGCTGCAAAATTTCATTATCCTAAATCTAAATTGTATAGCAATGATTTTGCTGCAGAATTTCATTATCCTACGCAGCATATTTCTGACAAACTAAAATTATCTTTAGGTAAAGATTGGTAAGAAAAATATGCTTTGTTTACAATGATGGTAAGAGTTGAACTTACAATTTTTAATTATCAACATGTCCTTACAGAATTTATTGAAGGTGGGATACACTTTGTCGAATTTGAAAATTTGGTTTTAAAAAGTGATATAAAACAATGCCATCTTAAAAAAGTAGCATTATCTGGATTGCGTTATACATCTAAAGACTCCTATATCAATTTACGCCAATCCCCAAATGGTAAGATTTTAAGGACAATAGCAAAAGATGAAGTACAGCAATATTACGAGCTTCTTGACTCTTACTATGGAACTTGTGGATTGATAGAATCTACAAAAAATTTAGGAGTAATTGTATATTTAGGGCAAGATTCTACCAATCCCAAATGGCTAAAAGTAGCTTATATTCCAAAAGAAGCAAAAGACACAAGCAAGGCAATCTATGGTGTAATCCATGAAAGTCAAGTAAGCTTTGATTGCTATGAAGCAATCCATGAATGTCAAATAAGAAGTGAGGATTGTAAGATGTTAAATGAGTAGCACTTTATTTTTAAATGACACCATACCATAGAATCTAGCACACAAAGAGATAATTTCTATATCAGTAAAAAAATGTTAAAATATTAATCCGTGAAGAAAATATAGAAATCAAACCAAAGGAGTAATAATGAAATGTAGAAATATAATTCTTGGAATCTTTTTGAGTATTGCATGCTGTTATAGTTTTGATTTATCCATAGTTACAAAACAATATTTTAATGATGAATTCCCTAGTGTTATCAAGGAATTTGCACCTGCTAGTCATGTATGCCAGATAGATTCTGATATTACATTTGAGGTGCAAGGGTTTTTGTATATCACAAAAAAGCTATGCGGTATAGAATCGAATATAGCGATAAATTGCCCAAATGTGCAATATTCTGTTCGACTAGGTATCATCAATGAATCAAAAGATAATCCTTTTTCATTATACGAGTTTTATTATAATGGTAATGATTCCTATAAGCTTACAAATAATAGATGTGAAATAGTTGGCTCTGAACCATTTTTACAAATTCCTAATGAACTTGCTTTTTATGGTTTAGGTATGTTTCTACGAACAAATCAATATCCCAAACTCAAACATATACATCAACACATAGAAAAAGAATTAGAAAATAAAGCTTATATCATTATCCCTGTCCATCTAAAAATCAATAATGTTGTTTTTGGTCGCCTCTATTCAGCACCTTATAATATTGGATTACTTGATATTAAAGAAATTTTACCATTGTCAGAGCAAGAAAAACAAAATATCTTAAAACACAAGTGTAAAATAAATAGAGATTATATAGACATAAACGATATTAATTATTGTAGAGGTGATATAAGCGATGATAAGATCTATCCTTTTTCAAAAGATTTATATGTAAATATGAGAAAAGAGCCAAATATGCAATCAAGAGTGATAGCTAGACTTGCTTCAGTAGCACCAAAAGGTGAAGAATATATGAAGCTTGAAAATGAAGAACTTTTATTAAGTGATGGTCATTTTCCTGTTTTTGGATTTTTATCTCCTATATCCATATATGAGGAGGAATATGCAAATATCGATGATGCAAATACTATGCCGTGGCTTGTTAATCGTGCAAGATTTATTAGAAATAATCCAGATGTAAAAATTGTTAAAGCTCAAACAATATATGCCTTGAAAAATTATGGATTTGCTGATAATGAACAAGTAGAGCTCTATACTACTAAAAGCTTACCTGTAAATGGCTGGTATGAAGTATATTTTATAGACAAAACAGGTAAGAAGATAGAAGGCTATATTCATAAATCCCAACTTTCTTGGGGTTTTTAATGAATTTTTTCTATCTTATAAATTTTCAAGCACAACAAGAAAGCCTATCAAAATTTTTCATTTATAAATGAAAAATATAAGCGTATTGAAAGAGGTGAAATATCAAATTTTAAACTCATCATAAAGGAGGATTATAATGATATACAATAAGCTTTATATACCAAAATATATTTTATATTTCTTAGTGTTAGCATTATCATATATTCACGCATTCGATATTACTTCAGAATATGGAATAAAAGAAAAACCCTTGCTTTATAATCACAACACAATAGAAATTAATAATAAAACTCTTTACTTCAAAGAATTACAAAAAAACACTCCTTTACCAAAAAATGCCATACCACTTAAACATACCAAAGATACACAAGCACTTTTACAAAGCAAAGAGATACCGCAGGGACACACTCACGATCGCTTTGAGGGTAATTTGGGAATCAATGGGATTTTGCAATACTACATAAGAACAGATTGGAGCGGGATTCATAAAGAATGGGTTTTGTTTTTTGATGAAGTATATTATAAATCTAAACTTATCCCTAAAAACAAACCATATCCCAACATTGAAGAAATGCTTATACCAGAGAGTGCTTATATAAATATAACCAAGTTTAACAATCAAGAACTGCAAACACTATTTAATATAGCGAAATCTAAACCTTTGATAATTATTAAAGTTAGGGTAAATGGCATACTTAAAAAATTAAATATTACTGACAATGATGGCGATGAGTGGGTGTTTTTTGGCAATGTGGCAAATATTTCATTATTAGATGATATAATCTTTAAATATCCAAATAAAAGAGAACTTATAGAATCTATGGGTTTAAGTGATAATGTTTTATCCTACGCCTCCAAAGACCCCTATATCAATTTGCATCAATCTCCAAATGGTAAGATTTTACAAACACTCCAAAAAGATACAATGTTAAGTGAGTGTAACTTGCCAACAAATGAACTTCAAAACAAAGCAATATTATTATCTCTAGGGCAAGATTCTACCAATCCCAAATGGCTAAAAGTAGCCTATATCCCAAAAGAAGCAAAAGACACAAGCAAGGCAATCTATGGTGTAATCCATGAAAGTCAAGTAAGCTCTTATTGTGGGAGATAAAAAAGTTAAATAATATAATATTAATATATAATTACATTTTATTTTCACTACAAAATATAATTATAATATATTATTTTGCAAAACAAAACTATATATTTTAAATATATAGCCAATAATTCATTTAAATAAATGCTTATAAGCACATTCCATAATGGCAACTATTGTATTTGGACTAACTCCTACTTTATTTAGTTTGTCTTGCAATGCCTTTGGACTAATATTATCAAGCCCTTTATCAAACTCTTTTTCTAATTTAAATCTTTGCTCTGTGCTTAACTTTTTACCAACACATATTAAAAAATTACCTATATCCATAAAATTTTCCTTATATTATTTTTTTCTTAATATTACATGATCATTAGAAATTTTTTCTAATTTATAACCACGCAATTTATTCAGCACACCAACACCACCAGCAGCAACTGCTATACTAATTGCACTAATGGTTACATTAGGTCCAAGAATTGCAGCAGCACCTGCAGCAAGTCCAGCACTTACTGGTGCTGCTGTCCCTCCACTCGATAAAACTGCAACTACTGCTACTCCTATTGCACCTATAGCAACAAGCCATGCAACT
>JARIAP010000122.1 GCA_029257755.1 Helicobacter sp. | reverse complement strand
TATGTATAATCTCTTGCAAAGCTATTGTTTTAGTTTGAGCAATTATGTCTAATATGCCCCTTATTTCCTCAATGAGTGTTTTTTGATTTTTATTGAATATTGCCCCAAACAAGTTATCTCCTTTGATGTTATTTATAATTTTATTATATATATTTTTTTATTTAAAATTCATTCAAACTTCTTTGTATTTTTTTGAAATTAGGACATGTTTGTTTCAAATTTTCAAAATAGATATAAAATTTACCTTAACAAATAAATACAATATATTAACTTTTATTTTAAAATGTATAGTTAGCGTAATATCATTGTTAATTGCTTTTGTGTAACTATTTATTATTTATGAGCGATAATCTGCATTTATTTTTATATAATCATAACTTAAATCGCAACCCCATGCTTTTGCATTATATTCACCATCTTTTAAGTCAATTAATATTTTAATTTTTTCTGCACTTAATATGTTTTTAGCCTTGTTTTCATTGAATTTTACTCCAACACCATTTTTAGCTATTATAACTTTACCATTTTTACTTTCAAATGAAAGGTTTAATTTTGTTATATCAAATTCCGTATCGCTATACCCCATTGCACATATTATTCTACCCCAATTTGCATCTTTTCCAAAAATTGCAGTTTTTACAAGATTTGAACCAATGATGGCTTTGCTTAATTTTTGTGCTTGTTGCAATGTCCTTGCTTGTTTTACTTCTACTTCAAGCAAATGCGTTGCACCTTCACCATCTCTTGCTATTTGTTTTGCAAGTCTTATACATACTTGTCTTAATCCATCTTTAAATAATTCATAGTCTTTGTTTTTTGTATCGATTTTTATATTTTTAGATTCACCATTTGCTAATACTACAACCATATCATTTGTAGAGGTGTCCCCATCAACACTAATTTGATTAAATGTTTCTTTAACAATTTCACTAAGGGCTTCTTGCAATAAATCTCTATCTATTAAAGCATCAGTTAATATAAACCCCAACATGGTAGCCATATTTGGATGTATCATTCCAGAACCCTTAGCCATACCCCATATTCTAGTGTAGTTTTTAGTTTTATTTGATTTTTCTTTATCTTGTGTGGGTAGAATAAATTTTACTCCACACACTTTTCTAAAAGTATCTGTTGTCATAATAGCTTTACTTGCATTTTTCATAGAATCTTTTGTGCTATCTTTACTATTTACTAATTTTGGGATAGCTTTTATAATCCTATCCATAGGTAATCTTTGTCCTATTACACCAGTTGATGCTAGTAAAATATTTTTAGAATCTATTTTTAAGATTTTTGCTAAGTTATCCGCACATTCCTTGCAATCATTATCTCCTTGTTGTCCTGTACAAGCATTCGCATAACCAGAGTTTATCATAATTGCTTGTATTTTATTTTTTGCGTTGTTTTTATTGTATTTTATGCAAGCTGCTTGTATTTTATTTTGCGTCCATACTCCTGCAAATTCACATGCTTCTTTAGAGTAAATAAGTGCTAAGTCAAAGCGATTTTTATATTTAATGTTTGATTTTATACCAGATAGTTTAAATTCTTTTGGCAATTTTGCATTATTTAATATATTACTATTTGTTGTAATTGAATCTTGTATTTGTTCTTGATTTTTCTCCATCATCATTACCCCTTTTTTTATACATAATTTTATCAAAAATTACATGAAACAATCATAAAATTATAAAATTTTTGTATTTTTATTAATAATTATTATTTTGTTATAAGAATTTATAAGTTTTTAAATAATTCTTTTTCTATTTGTGTAACTTCTATTTGATTTGATAAATAAAAGTATTTTCTTAATACAAGTATATTTAAAAGCCCTTCAAACCTTTTATCATAAAAATTTTTACAATATAAATTAGCATTTCTTATAATTTCTTTTGCTTCTTTTGTATGCGTTTTGTAATATTCTAATATAGAATCTAAATTATCATAGTTTCTATCAATTTCTGCATAATGGATTCCAGAAATTAATTTATCTTCCATAAACCATGTTTCAATTTCTGGTTTAGACATTATACACAAGGAATTAGAACTTAAAATCCATTTAAGATTACTTGCAACATCATAACCTTCAAGGCTAAGCAAAAACTTATATGATAAATGATTTTTAATAGAAACTTTTTCTTTTAGCCATTGTGGATTAGAGTCTTTGTTTCCAACATGTCCAATATCACATTGTGGATTATTAAAATGTTTATCAAAGAATCTTATTCTGTGATCTTGATATATAGCACCTCTAAAAAATAATAAATCTTTTTTATCTTCAAATCTTATAGAATCTTTAATAAATTGAAAATGCCTATATTTATCTAATTGCAAAATAATTGAGTTTTCATTATCTTTAATTATCGGTCTTGATTTACAAATAGCAGGAAAACTCAAAAGCTGATTAACATCATAAAACATAAATGCCCAATATAAAGAATCGCTAAAATATCTAGTCCATTCATATGAATCAAAATAATATACAGATCCACTTTTATCATAAATATTATTTTTTAATGTATTTAAATTAGGCTTAATGAAGTTTAGATAACAAAGACGACTAGGATAAGATGGCAATTTTTTTGTATATGGGCTATCTTGTGGCAAATCATCTCTATTTGTTGGTATAACAAAATTATTATGTAATTTATTGTAATAATTTATTCTTTGTTTGATTGTATCTAGTTTATTGTTATATATTTGCAGTAATGTTTTAATTTTGTATTCTATTGTTGATTGTGTTATTATTCTAGGAATTAAAGCTCTACATATGCCTTTTAACCCATAAATAAATCGTGGCTCTTTCATAATTTCACTTTAAACTTAAAAATAATCGCTAAAATATGCTTTCCCCTCAGGGATTACTTCTTCTAATATATCTATTGTTTTATCATCTGCTTCAAATCTACCAATTTGACGCAAATATAAAGGTCTTTTGTATCCTAAAAGCATTGTAGTAAGTGTTTGAATATCTATTTTAATTATATGTGTATCTTGTATAATATTTACAATATCTCCATTCTTAATTACTTGCAAATTAGTTTTATCACCTATAAAATGCAATATAAACACTTTTTCATTCCAATCAAGTAATGGATCATTTACTATAAAACAAAGCTTAGTTTCAAAGTTTATGGAATCAAATGGGTATTTTATTAAGAACTGCTCAACATCTACAATTCTTGCCATAATATATGGTCTTGTTGTTTCTTTAATATGTCCATCTTCTAATAAAAATGCTAAGTTATGATTACTATAATTTGCACCCTTTACTTTATCAAACATAGATTTATGTGCGTTTATATATCCCCATATTCCATATTGTGCTTCTTTATTTAGATAGATTAATTCCTTAATTTTAAAAATATCATTTTCAAGTAAATATACAATATACCCTGTTGGCTTATTATTTGTATCATAATAAATCGCTACAACTTCATCTTCTACATCCCAACGCCAATATTCTCCCCATGCAAGTTTATCTCTTATTAAACAACCATGTGTTTGCTTAGCAAATTCATTATGCAATGCAATCAAGTCTTTATTGTCATATTCAACTCTTTGCATCATGCCATCAACCTTTGGAACTTTTGGTGTTTGATGATCTGCTATGCTAAAAGTCATTCTATCACTTATTATTTCCCAACCTCTTGATCTATAATATGGTATAGAATATGGATATAGACATGATATGCTTTGTTTATTGTTACGCATTGTTGATAGAATCTCTTTCATTAAATCTGCCATTAAACCAATGCCAGAGTATTCTGGATATGTAGCAACCCCAGTAATTCCTCCCATATCAAATATTTTATTATATATATTCATTTTCATTGGGTATAGGGCTATTTGTGATATAAGTTTGTTTTTATTAAACCATCCTAAAACATAAGCATTTTGTAAAATAGGATATTTTGATTGTTTTATTTCTGCGTTGTTCCAACCAAAATGTAAAAGATCTTTTTCTGTAACTTGAAAAGCATAACGCAAAAGTTCATTAAATTCTTCTATATCATTTGCATTTAATTGCCTTAATATAAGTTGTTTTTTTATTTGTGTTTTATTCATGCTTGTTCCTATTAGCGTATTTTAAGGGTAATTAATGCCACTAAATTTGACAAAATGGCAATAATCCAAAATCTAACAATAATTTTATTCTCTGCCCACCCTTTTGCTTCAAAATGGTGATGTATTGGTGCCATTAAAAATATTCTTTTTTGCCTTAATTTGTAGCTACCAATTTGTAATATTACAGATATTGTTTCAATAACAAATATAGATCCCATTAAAATTAGCAAAATTTCATTTTTAGATACAATAGCACAATATGCTATAAATCCACCAAGCGCTAAACTGCCACTATCTCCCATAAAAATTTGGGCGGGATGGCAGTTATACCATAAAAACCCAAAAAGAGCACCTATCATAGCAAGGCTTAAAACCATAACTTCACCAGAATCAGCAATATGAGGCCATAAAAGATATTTTGACATTTCAAAATTTCCTCCTATATAAACAAACACGCTTAAAGATGATAAAGCACAAATACTAGGTATAGTTGCTAACCCATCAAGCCCATCTGTTACATTTACTGCATTTGTGGTTGCAAGAAAAACAATTATCCAAAAAGCAATAATTATATATTGAAAGTCTTTAAACTCAATGAATGGATTTTTTAGTATTGGTATATAAAAATCTATGTTTAAACCTATTTTATATAGCCATAAACTTACAATAAAAGCTATTAAGCTAAGTAATAAAATTTTAGTTTTAGAACTCATACCAGCATTACTCTTAGCAGAAATTTTCATATAATCATCTCTAGCACCAACTAGCATAAACAATATAAGACAAGTAAGCCCTATTTGAACATATGAATTACTAAGTTTAGCAGTTATTAAGCTTGATATAATAGCAGAACAAACAAATACTAATCCGCCCATAGTTGGAGTATCTTTTTTATTAGCATGTGCTTTTATAGAGTTTGAAATTGGCTGACTAGCTTTTTTTTCTTTTGCCCATCTAATAAATATTGGCATACAATATACGCTTAGTAAAAAACCTATAAAAAAGGCTAATCCAGCCCTAAATGTAATATATTTTAATAGTGTAATGCCAAGTAAATTATGAAGCTCATACAACATAAATAATCCTTAAAATTATAGATATTTTATAAAGACTAATATAGTGGGTAAGATTGGGTCTTTATGCAAATCATATTTGATTTTTTCATGATACAATTATATGGAAATTTTGCTGAAATTTTATTGAAAGGTTAGTTTATGAATAAAAAAGTTGTGTTAATAATTACAGATGGAATAGGATATAGCAAAGAAACAACATATAATGCTTTTTACCATGCAAAAAAACCACATTATGACTATTTATTTTCTAATATACCAAATTCACTCATAAAAACTTATGGCATAAGTGTTGGATTGCCAGAAGGTCAAATGGGAAATTCAGAAGTAGGGCATATGAGTTTAGGAAGCGGTAGAGTTCTTTTTCAAGATTTAGTAAAAATCAACAATGCAATAGATGATAAAAGTATAGAAAAAAATGAAGCATTGAATCTAATACTAGATTCTACAAAAATCCTGCATTTATGTATTTTAGCAAGTGATGGTGGTGTGCATTCTCACATTAATCATTTAAAATCTATTGCAACAATAGCATATAATAAAGGTAAAAAGGTATGGTTACATTTAATAACAGATGGTAGAGATGTGAAGCCACAAAGTTTTCTAAAATATTTAAAATCTTTAGAATCTATACTTAATGAATCTGTTAAAATAGCAACAATTTGTGGTAGATTCTATGCAATGGATAGAGATAAGAGATGGGATAGGGTAGAGATAGCATTTAATACTATTGCTTATGGTAGCAATAAGCAAACTTGCAATATAGAATCTTATGTAGAAGATAGCTATAATAAAGGTATATTTGATGAATTTATATTACCTGCTAGTTTCAATAACTATCAAGGATTTAATCCAAAAGATGATTTAAATATAAATCACATTGATAAAAATATGGTTGATTCTAATACAGAGGGTTTTATATTTGTTAATTATAGAAGTGATAGGGCTAGAGAGATTATAGCTAGTTTAGGATTAAAAAATTTTAATGATTTTGATAGAAAGTTTTTTCCTAATATATTTATAGCTTGTATGTGTGAATATGATGAGAAATTCCCATTCCCCATTTTATTTCCTAAGGATAAAATAAACAATACATTAGCACAAATAATTTCAGAAAAAGGGTTATTACAAGCACATGTTGCAGAAACAGAAAAATACGCACATGTAACTTTCTTTTTTAATGGTGGTAAAGAAGAAGAATGGGAGGGAGAAAAACGCTTATTAATAGAATCACCAAAAGTAAGAACCTATGATTTGAAGCCAGAAATGAGTGCTAGTGAGGTTGCTAATGGTGTTTGTGATTTTATAGATAAAGGCTATGATTTTATTGTTGTTAATTTTGCAAATGGTGATATGGTAGGGCATACAGGTAATTTTGAAGCAAGTATTAAAGCAGTTGAAGCAGTAGATAAAGAAATAGCAAAAATATGGAATCTTGCAAAGAAAAATGGGTATAGCATTGTAATGACAAGCGATCATGGTAATTGCGAAAAAATGAAAGATTCTAATCTAAAGCCACTTACAAATCACACTATAGGTGATGTATTTTGTTTTATAGATTCTGAAAATATAAAGTCTATAAGTAACGGGAGCTTAAGTAATATAGCCCCAAGTGTGCTTAAAATAATGGGTATAGATATACCAAAAGAAATGGATAAAGCTTTATTTTAGAAATATTATTAAATAGACTAAAAAAGTTTCATGTTGCATTAAACAGCCCATTACATTTTGTATAACTATAAAATAAATTACCAAAAGTAATTTTATGCTACTATATAAAGCAGATTTAATCAATTTTTAATTGTTTCTATAACATGTAATGCAAAAAATTTTCTTATCATAGAAGTATTTAATCATATTACATAGATTGTATTAAATAGCTTTGAATTTTTCTAAAACTTAAGTCATTCTATGACAACAAATATAGCAAACCATAAAACTTGCCATTACAAGCAAGGCTACATATGTTAGTGTAGGCAAAATTTTAGCAAGTATGTTTTAAAATCTTTGTTCTATTTAATTAAAATATGTTACATAACAAGATTTAAAGTAAAAAAAACATATTTTATTGCTTTAAAAGTTATGTAAATTTGATATAATTAGCTTTTTGGTTT
>JARIAP010000097.1 GCA_029257755.1 Helicobacter sp. | reverse complement strand
AAGCCAATATGATGATCATACTCTTTTCATACTTATAGATGGAATTGATGCCGCATTGTTAATAGGACAAAAAGGGTATAGGTATAAGTCATTAAGTTATTTGTTGTTTAATTGGATTAATACATGTTATGGATATAATGTTAGACTTGAAATAGCACAATTTTTGAAAAATCAAGAAGATATGATTAAATCTTATCTTGAACCAATTATAGAATCTGCAAGAATAAATGGAAAAGCACAGACAAAACCGCTTGATGGAATTTTAACACATATTGCTATAAGAATTTTAAGAGATGCTTTACCAAATAAATATATAGTATTTAGAGATAATGCAGATGGTGATAAGTATATTACAATTAGTGATTTTTTAAATTCTAACAATAGTCGTAATAACGGATTTGGGAATATTCCTAAGTATTAATAATGGATACAATAGTAGCTATTGCAACAGCACATTCAAAAAGTGCTATTGGTATTGTTCGTCTTAGTGGAGATAAAGCTTTAGATATAGCTTTAAAATTACTTAAAAGAAACACACAAAAAAATGAAATACAACCAAGAATTGCTAAATTGTGTTTTATTTATGATTCTAAATATAATGTAATTGATAAAGCTATATTAATATATTTTAAAGCACCAAATAGCTTTACAGGTGAAGATATTGTAGAAATACAATGCCATGGGGGTATATTAATTGCTCAAGAAATATTAAATACATGTATTGAATTTGGTGCTATACTTGCAAAAGCAGGTGAGTTTAGTATGCGTGCATTAAAAAATGGTAAGATGGATTTATTAGAAATTGAAACAACAATTGCTTTAATAAACAATACAAACACAAACCTATCGAAACTTTTAACTAGAAATTTAAAGGGTGAATGCACAAAATTACTAGAATCTATCCGTTTAAAAATTTTAGAAATTATTGCGCAAATTGAAGTAAATATTGATTATAGCGATGAAGATTTAGATTCTACTATATTACAAAATTCACTTCAAACTTTAACTGATATAATGAAGAAATTTCAATCAATTTTAGAATCTACAAAACATTATAATAAAATACAAAATATAAAGCTTTGTATTTTAGGGAAACCAAATGTAGGTAAGAGTTCTCTTTTAAATCTCTTGCTTATGAAGGATAGGGCTATTGTAAGTGAGTATGCTGGGACAACTAGAGATGCTATAACAGAGTTATTAGATATTAATGGCAATTTAGTTTGTATAGCAGATACAGCAGGTATAAGAGATAGCAAAGATTATGTAGAAAGTCAAGGGATAGAGAGAAGTTTTGAATATGCAAAAGAAAGCGATTTTTTATTGTGTGTCTTTGATTTGTCAAAACCAATGGATTTAGATGATTTAAAAATTATTGAATTTTTAAAAACAGATTCTATAAAAGATAAATTTATATTGATTGTTCTTAATAAAAATGATTTAGAAATCAAAAACAAATATGATTTTACACATTTTAATACCATTTCTTTAAATACAAGAGATATTAAAAATAGAAGTATTTTACAAGATCAAATATCAAAATTTCTTATTATGGATATTGATAAAGATACTCTTATTTTAACTAGTATAACACAAAGCACACTTTTAGAATCTGCACAAAATAATCTATATGAAGCTAGTAATTTTTTGCAAAATGGATTGATTGAATTAGCAAGTTATGAATTAACACAAAGCCTTAATAATATAGCCCAAATGACAAAACCATATAATATTGAAGAAGTTTTAGATTCTATGTTTTCACAATTTTGCGTTGGTAAATAATATTATTTTATATAAAATAAAACATAAATATATTTTTATTGATAATTTTAGTCATAAAATTATATAAATTAAATATTACTTTGTTAATATCTGTTAAAATTTTAGGATTAAAAGAATTTAAAGGATAGATTTTATGGATAAAGATTATAAAAATACACTTATTTTGCCAAAGACGGATTTTCCAATGAAAGGAAATTTACCTCAAAAAGAATCATTAAGATACAAAAAATGGCAAGAATATGCTTATGAAAAAATGAATAAACATGTCGAAAATAAATCTAATAAGCAACAATTTAATCTTCATGATGGACCACCATATGCAAATGGACATTTACATGTAGGACATGCACTAAACAAAATATTAAAAGATTTTATATTAAAATATCATTACTTTCAAGGTAAGCAAGTTTTTTATACTCCCGGTTGGGATTGTCATGGATTACCAATAGAACAACAAGTAAGCTCTAAATTTGAAACAGAGAATAAAATAGCAAGTAAGCTTGAGATTAGGCAAGCTTGCAGGGAACATGCAAATAACTTTATTGATATACAAAGAAATGAATTTTTATCGTTAGGCATTGTTGGTGATTTTTATAATCCATATATTACAATGAAATATAAATTTGAAGCAGATATTTATCGTGCTTTAGTAAAGGTTGCAAATGCTGGACTATTAACACAAAGAAGTAAGCCTATTTTTTGGAGTTGGTCAGCTAAAAGTGCATTAGCAGAAGCAGAAGTAGAATATAAAGATAAAAAATCAGATTCTATATTTGTAGCATTTTCTTTGAAAGACGAGACAATTAAGCAATTAAAATTAGAATCTATTAAGACAGAAAATTCTCCATTTATAGTTATATGGACTACTACACCATGGACATTGCCAAGTAATGTTGCTATAGCCTTAAAGCCAGATGAAGAATATGTGTTAGTAAATAATGGTGCTATTATTGCTAAAAAAAGATATGAGGTATTAAAGCAAAAGGGAATTATAAATGGAGATATTGTAAAGACATTAGAATCTAAATTATTTGATAGATTGTTTGCTATAAATCCTCTTAATAAAAGAGATTCTATGTTGTTGCTTGCAGATTATGTTAGTATGGAAGATGGAAGCGGCGCCGTTCATAATGCACCAGGGCATGGTGAAGATGATTACTTCACTTGTTTAAAATATAATTTACCAGTTATTATGCCTGTTGATGATGGAGGACATTTTGATAATAGCATAGAAACATTAGGCTTATTTGATAAAGATATTGTTAAGGAATTTGTTGGCATTCATATATTTAAAGCACAAAAAAAGATATTAGAGATTCTAAAAAATAATAACTCATTGTTATTTCATGAAGAAATAATACATTCATATCCTCATTGTTGGAGAACTAATAAGCCTATTATATTTCGTGCTACAAAACAATGGTTTATATTAATGGATAAGCCATATTATAATGGTAAAACCCTTAGAGAAGTTGCTTTGCAAGAGATTGATAAAACTATATTCTATCCAAAAACAGGTATAAATAGAATTAAAAGTATGATTGAAAATAGACCTGATTGGTGTATATCAAGACAAAGAGATTGGGGAGTTCCAATAGCATTTTTTATCGATAAAGATAGCAAAGAAGCAATATTAGATGAAGCCTTGACTAATTATATAGCAGAGTTGTTTGAAAAGCATGGCTGTGATATTTGGTGGGAACAAGATATTGTTGATTTATTACCACCATCTCATAAATATAAAGCAGACAAATATATTAAGAATATGCACATTTTAGATGTTTGGTTTGATAGTGGTAGTACTTGGTTTGCTGTATTGCAAAGCGATGAGTATAGTGCGGGCAATTATCCAGCGGATATATATTTAGAAGGAAGCGATCAACATAGGGGTTGGTTTCAAAGCTCTCTTTTAATTAGTTGTGCTATTAATTATAAAGCCCCATTTAAAAATATTATTACACATGGTTTTACAATAGATGATAAAAGTGAGAAAATGAGTAAATCAAAGGGTAATGTATTAGCCCCAAATAAGATTATAAATGAATATGGTAGCGAGATACTTCGTCTTTGGGTTGCATTATCAGATTATCAAAATGATGTAAAAATATCTCAAAATATATTAAAACAAGCAAGTGAAAATTATTTAAAACTTCGCAATACAATTAGATTTTTGTTAGCAAATACACAAAGCTTAGAGAGATTTTGTTTTGATAATTTAAGCCCTATTGATATATGGGTATTACAAGAAGCAAAAGATGTTTTTACTCAAATTGATATTTTATTTAGTGAATATGATTTTTCAAAAGGTTTTCAGATTCTAAATGGTTTTATAACAGCAACTTTAAGCGGGATATATTTAGATATTTGTAAAGATAGCCTTTATTGTGATAGTAAAGATTCTAAAAAAAGAATAGCAATTCAAAGTGTATTTGGAATTTTAGCTAATCACATATTGCATTTATTATCTCCATTTTTAACATATACAATAGATGAAGCATTAGAGTATGCAGAGCCAGTGATTAAAAATAATGCGAACAATGTATTTGAACTTACAAAAATTGACTTTCCTACACTTACAAATTATTGTTATAAGAAAGAAGATTTTAGCTTTTTACTAAAATTAAGAAATTTATTCAATGAAAATGTAGATAAACTTAAAAAAGATAAGGTTATAAAATCAAGTTTAGAGTTAGAAATATATGCACCAAATTCTTATAGCAATAAATTTAGTCTTATATCAGATTTTTTGATGGTTAGTAATTGTGATTGTATAAAATCAAATGACTTTAATATTATATGTGAAATATCAGTAGATTCAGATACATTTATTATTAGTAGATCAAGCAAAGAAAAATGTCCTAGATGTTGGCAATTTAAATCAGATTCTAAAGATAGTGTTTGTGGTAGATGCAATGAAGTGTTAATAAAAACTTGAAGTTAATAACTAAGTAGTAAAAAATATTGATTTATTGCAATCAATATATTAAGGTAATATAATGAAATTTTTAAAACAAAATTTAAAGAGTATTGTTGTTGTTTGTATTGTTGCAGTATGTGTTATTGTATGTTATATATATGCAAAAAAGTCTAATTTTTCTTTTGAAGAGACAATTAAGATTATATGGGAAACTAATGTTGAAGAATGGGGTTATGTTATATTATTTTGTTGGAGTATTTTAGAGGGGGAATGGGGACTTTTACTAGCAGGTATAGCTTCTCATCAAGGTTATTTAAATGTTTATTGGTGCATTTTTATAGCTGGTCTTGGTGGCTTTACAGGAGATCAAATATATTTTTATATAGGTAGGCTAAATAAAGATTATGTCCAAA
>JARIAP010000067.1 GCA_029257755.1 Helicobacter sp. | reverse complement strand
ATCAATTTTTTATAAAAGGTTATATTAAACAATGAATTTTTTGTTATTACAAATTAACGACTCCTCATTTCCCATAGGAAGCTATACCCATTCATTTGGACTAGAAACGTACATACAACAAGGGATTATAAATAATAAAGAAGATTCCATTAAATATATAAAATCAATACTTAATTCACAAATACTATATACAGATCTATTATTAATTAAACTTGTTTATGAAGCAAAAGAATTAGACGAGGTTATTAAATTAGAAAAAATTGTAAATGTATCGACTCCTGCAAAAGAAACTAGAGATGGAATGAAAAAAATAGGGACAAGATTTATAAAAGCAATACAATCAATGCAATTAGGTAGTAATTATATGTTTGATTTATATGTAGCTAACAGTATTTATAAAATACATGCTAGTGCATATGCTATGTTATGTAAAACACAAAATATAGAATCTAGTATAGCAATTAAGCATTATCTATATTCTCAAACATCAAATATAACAACGAATTGTGTTAAGCTAATCCCACTGTCTCAATATGATGGGCAATCTATTTTAGCTTTATCACATATAGAATTAATACGAGTCTATGATAAACTTCAAACATTAAATATTAATGATTTTTGTAATACTAGTGCTAACAATGATATAAAATCAATGCAACATGAAGTATTGCATTCTAGATTATATATGTCATAAAGGATAGAAATGGTAAAAATTGGTATTTGTGGTCCCGTTGGTAGTGGAAAAACAGCATTAATTGAGAGTTTAACAAGAATAATGAGTAAAAATTACTCATTAGCAGTTATAACAAATGATATTTATACAAAAGAAGATGCAAATTTCTTATGCAAAAACTCTGTTTTATCAATAGATAGAATTATTGGCGTTGAAACAGGTGGTTGTCCACATACTGCTATAAGAGAAGATGCATCTATGAATCTTGAGGCGGTAGAAGAAATGGAACAAAGATTTCCAGATCTTGATATATTGTTTATTGAAAGTGGCGGGGACAATCTTTCAGCTACATTTAGCCCAGAATTAGCAGATATAACTATTTTTGTAATTGATGTATCCGCAGGAGACAAAATACCAAGAAAAGGTGGACCTGGCATTACTAGATCAGATTTACTAATTATAAATAAAATTGATTTAGCAAAATATGTAGGTGCTAGTTTAGAAATAATGAGTATTGATTCTAAAAAAATGCGTGGTGATAAACCATTTGTTTTTACAAATATAACAACAAAAGAAGGTTTAGATTTTATAGTAGAATGGATTAAAAAATATGCTTTGTTGGAGAATACTGATTGACAACGAACTATACACAAGATAGCATTCTAAAGCTTACAATTAAGAATAGTCTAAATAATAAAACTATTATAGATTCTATGTTTTTTACACCACCATTTAAAATAATAGAACCTTTCTATATGAAAAATATGGCAAATTTAATGATATTAAATGTATCTCCCGGACTTATGAGAGGAGATAATCAAAAGATTATATTAAATATAAAAGAAAATAGCAATATAAAAATAACTTCACAAAGCTATGAAAAAATACATGATACACAAGATGAAATAGCAAAAAAAGATACTACTATAATATTAGATAATAATGCTAATTTATATTATACACCATTGCCTTGTATTCCATTTAAAAATTCTAATTTTAGAGGAATTTCTAATATATTTATTAATGAAGATTCTGTTTTATATTATAGTGAAATATTTTGTGCTGGTAGAATAGCATTAGGAGAAATATTTGCTTTTAAGGAATTTCATACAACTACAAATATTTATAAATGCAATGAATTAATATTTTATGATAATATGAAGCTAAACCCAAAAACTATGGATTTAAATAGTCTTTGTTTGTTTGACTCTTATACTCATTATATGCAAATTTTAATACATGATAAAGAATTTCAATTTTATAATATACAAGAAATAATAATAAATTCAAGCATAAATGCAGCTATAAGTAAAAATAATGGTATTTTTATTATTAAAGCTTTAGGAAATAGTGGCGAAGAATTATTAGAATTTCAAGATTTAATTGGAATCTAATCTATATTGCACAGATAATTTATGTGCTTGTAAGCCTTCAGAATCAGCAAGGTTCATACAATGTATGCCAAGATTATCTACACCATTTTTAGAAAAAGATATAATTGAACTTTTAGTGCAAAAATTATCAACACTTAATGGAGAAAAAAACCTTGCACTACCGCCAGTAGGAAGAGTATGATTTGGTCCTGCAAGATAATCGCCTATTGCTTCAGGTGTATAGTGTCCTAAAAATACTGCACCAGCAGACTTTATATCTCCTAGAATAGAAAATGGATCTTGCATTATTATTTCTAAATGTTCAGGTGCTATTTCATTCATAAGCATTGTAGCTTGTTTCAAATTTTCTACAACAACAATAGCACCTCTTTCATTAATGCTTGTCTCTGCAATCTCTTTTCGTATAAGTTTAGAAAGATTTATGTTTATTTCCTCTGCAACTTCTTGTGCAAATTTATAGTTATCTGTAATTAATATCGCACTAGACATAGAATCATGTTCTGCTTGTGAAAGCATATCTATTGCTATAAATTTTTTATTTGCACTTGAATCTGCTATAATTCCAATCTCACTTGGACCTGCTATCATATCTATATTCACTTCCCCAAAAACCAACTTTTTAGCTGTTGCCACATATATATTACCGGGGCCAGTTATTACATCTACTTTTTTAAAGGTATTAGAATCTCGTTTAGCAAAATGTAGCATATTTTTGCTCCATTGATATTTACCAATACCATAAGCTAACATCCCAATAGCACCAATACCACCAATTTTATATCCTTCACTTATACCACAAAGATACATGGTAGCAAGTATAGTATCGTTTATCTTATTATATGGAGTTGGACTTGTCATAATAATTTCTTTTACACCAGCAACTTTTGCTGGTATAGCATTCATCAATAATGAACTAGGATAAAAAGCTTTGCCACCAGGAATATATATACCTGCTCTTTGCACAGGCAATACATTTTGTCCTAACATATTTAAATGGTTATCAAAATATAAAAAACCTCTAGGCGAATTTCTTGAATGAAAATCAAAGATTCTATCATATGCAATTTGTAGTGAATCTTTAGTTTTAGAATCTAATTTTTTATAAGAATTATATATATTTTCTTCATTAATTCTTAGTTCATTAAAATTTGTAGGATTCCAATGATCATATTTACATACATTTTCTAATAATGCCTCTTCACCTCTTTTTTTTATATCTTGCAATATATTTAATACTTGTGGAATTATATTTCCTATATCTATACTTGCTCTTTGTAAAAGATTGTTAAATTCTATATCAAAATTATCATCACAAATATTTAAAATCTTAATCATATGTATCCTTTGTTTTGTATTATTTTTATTTGATTATATCAAACATTTTATGAATAGCACTATTTTTATTACATTCTTAGCTAAACTTTGATAGAATCTAAAATGTAAAGTAGCTAAAAGGTATTATATGGATTTTACTATAGAAACAAATAATATTGTGTTTAAAGAAGTTGAATTAAAAGATAAAAACATTATAGACAAATATTTAAAGCAAGAAAAATTTATGATTTCAGATATTGCATTTGGTAATCTTTTTATTTGGAGATTAGCAAGGAAAATTGAATTTAGCATTATATGTGATTGTTTGGTAATACAAACAACATATAAAGATAAGCAACCTTTTTGTTTCTTCCCCATTGGGTTTGGCAATAAGATAGAATGTTTAAGAAAATTACATTTATATTATAAAAATAGACAACAATATTTTGAAATACATTCAATAGAAAAACATAATATTAAAACATTGCAAAATACTTTTGGTATGGATATACAGATAATATTAAACAGAGATAGAAGCGATTATATATATCTAACGCAGAATCTAATACAACTTCAAGGTAGAAAATATCACAAGAAAAAGAATCATTTAAATAGATTTTTTGATGAATATGCTGGTTTTGAGTTTGAGTTAATTAACTCTAGCAACACTAAAGAGCTTATTTCAATATGGAAAGAATGGGATAGTGCAGGAGATAATGAAGGGTTAATTAATGAATCAAAGGGCATTGTTAGTGTATTTGAAAACTATGAGCACTTAGATTTAATTGGTGGTTTATTAAGATTTAATGGCAAAATAATGGCATTTAGCTTTGGAGAAGTTATATCTCAAGATATATGTATTATACATATTGAAAAGGCAGATATTAATTATCGTGGTGCATATCAAGCAATAAATCAACAGCTTTTAGCTAATTGTTTTGATTCTATATTATATGTAAATAGGGAAGAAGACTTAGGCATTGAAGGTTTAAGAAAAGCTAAAATGTCATATAATCCAGATATTATTTTAGAAAAATATGAAGTTATTATAAAATAGTAAAGTTTATATATGTTTATTTGTGCTGGAAAGTTAGAAAGTTTTGAGTTTGCAAAAAGTATTGGTATAGGGCTAATAGATAGTTCTATTGAGCTTACTAGAATATGTTTGCAACAAGTCCCAAAAAGTCTGATATTTTTGGGTAGTGCTGGAAGCTATAATGAGAATGTAAATATAGGTGATATATATTATAGTTTTAAAGCAACACAAATTGAAATTTCATATTTACAAAATAAATCATATACTCCCATTGATAATGCAATCGAAATTTCACACAATCTAAATGTTTCATGTGAAACATTTAATAAACTAAGCAATAAACTAGCAAATATTAAACAAGCAACAATAAATTCAAGTAACTATATAACAAGCACCTCAAAATATAATTCAACAATGATAAATATAGGTATAACGCTTGAAAATATGGAATTTTTTAGTGTTTTAAAAGTTTCACAAATATTTAAGATTCCATGCATTGGTATTTTTTGTGTTAGTAATTTTGTTAATGAATCTGCACATGAAGAATTTATAAAAAATCATTATTTAATAAAAGAAAAGTTAAAAGATTTTATAAGCAATTTTTATAAAATAATATAAAAATCAATATTTTTTATTATTTTTTACAAAAATACACAAACTTTAGATACAATGTTACAGCATTATTGACATCATAAAGGATATTGATGGGAAACAAACAAGGAATTGTCATTGCAATTACTTCTGGAAAGGGAGGTGTTGGAAAATCTACAGCTACTGCAAATCTTGGAGTTGGTTTAGCGGAAAAAGGAAAAAAAGTTATTGCTGTTGATTTTGATATTGGATTAAGAAACCTTGATATGATTCTTGGGCTTGAGCGAAGAATTGTATATGATGTTGTAGATGTTATGGAAGGAAAATGTAATTTATCACAAGCGATAATAAATCATAAAAAAGCTAAAAATTTATATTTCTTACCAGCAAGTCAAAGTAAAGATAAAACAATTTTGCAAAAAGATAAAGTAAAAAAACTTTTAGAAAAATTAAAAGCAGATTTTGATTATATTTTGCTAGATAGTCCTGCAGGAATTGAGAGTGGTTTTGAACATACTATATTTTGGGCAGATAGAGCATTTATTGTTGTAACGCCAGAAATTAGTTCTGTTAGAGATAGCGATAGGGTTATTGGTATAATTGATGCTAAAAGTGATAAGTCAAGTAATAATATAGAAATAGAAAAACATATAATTATAAATAGATTGAGACCAGATTTAGTGGCTAAGCAAGATATGCTATCATGTGATGATGTGCTTGACATATTAGCATTACCATTAATTGGTATAGTGCCAGAAGATGAAAAAGTAATAGGTGCAACTAATAATGGTGAACCTACAATATTTATAAAAAGTGATAGTGGATTGGCATATGATAGAATATCAAAAAGGATATTGGGTGAAGATGTTCCGTTTGGAAATTTTAATACTCCCAATGGAATTATAGGTTCTTTGAAGAAGATTTTTGGATTTAAAGGATAATTATGAATATTTTTAATTGGAATGAAAAAGGTGGTTCTGCTAATTTAGCAAAGCAAAGATTGCAAGTTATTCTACCAAGAGAAAGAAATATTGGTATAGGATATATTGATGATTTAAAGAAAGATATTATTGTTTTAATGCAAAGATATACAAAATCTACAGACATTGTAGTCGATGCATATACAAATAAAAACAATACACTTGATATTAAAGTTATTATAAATAACTAAATAGACAAAACTCATAAAAATTTATAAGAATTTTACTAAAATAAAACATCCTACATTATACACTCTAAATTCTACAAATTTTAATTTAAGCTCCATTTTTAGTCCAAGAGAATGTAAAAATTGTGGTATCTCTATTATATCATTTTTTTGAAAAAGCGATATCATTAATTTTGGTTTGAATTTTTTTATAGTATCGGCACAACCCCTTAAAACTTCATTATCATATCCATATACATCTATTTTAATAAGCCCAATATTATTTATATTGTTATCTTTCACAAATGAATCTACACTAATACATTCTATTTCAACACTATTTGATGTTTTTTCTTTTACAACATGCCAATCTTCAAAGAATAAAGTTTGTTGTTTTGAACCAAGAGCTTTTTTATACGCATATATTTTATTCTCTTTATGATTAATTTCAATGTTTCTTTTTAATGTATTAAAAGTTTTATTATCGCATTCAAATGTATGTATTATTGAATCTGGATAAAACGCATTAAAAAATAAAGCTGTATCACCTGTAGCTCCACCACAATCAATGATAGTCTCACCATCATTTGGATTAAAGCCTTCTAGGTAATATTCTTTTAGAAATATATGAGCTAAAGTAAAAAAACTAAATGATTCTTCTAGGGTAATTGCATTAAATGGTAATGGACAATCCATGCTATATAGAAATTCTTTATTGTTTATTTTTATTTTTACTGGTTCATCTATTGTTTTTCTATTATTAAATAATCGTTCCGCCTCTAAAAATGCCATATTAGTTTTAAATAATATATAACTATAATTTTCTGGGAGTGTTACCCCCCCCCCCCCAATCCATCGTCTGAATAAATAAAGCAAAAATACTTCTTTATCATTTGGTGTTAATTTTTGATATAACATAGAATCTATATCTTGCAAAACATTGTTATACTTTTTTAAAAAACTTAATTTTAATTTAACAATAAACTTACTTCCTCTAAACCTATAAATATCTCTTGCAAAATCATTACGATTTGAATATTTATATTTAAGGATTAATCTATTATATATTGTTTTAACCATAATTTTCCTTTTTATGCAAATAAAATAAAATTATATCTTAATTAAATGTTTTTATATAAACTATATATTCTTTATTAAAGCAACTATTAAGAAAACATATTATAAAATCTATATTTATTAATATAATATTAATGTAGGGATTATATGGCAATTATAACAACACTAAATAATAGTAATCACATATTTAAATGTAATGAGGCTATGAATGAACTTTACAATAAATTAAAATCTTGTCTAAATGGTGATTTTACAAATCAAGACTACAAAAACAGTTTGCGTATAGAATTAAAATTTGGTATTTTTATAATATTACAAACATACAATCTAAAGCCTTATAAAGATGCTTTCTTTGAAACACATAAAAAATATGTAGATTTTCAATTAACGATTAAAGGAGAAGAGTGTTTTATGATTGGAGATTCTAAAAATTTTAAAATAAAAAAAGAATATAACAATAAAAGAGATTTGGTTATATATCATTCTCAAAAAAAAGCACATAAAATATTATCACAAAAAGATTGTTTATGTATATTCTTTCCACATGATGTTCATGCAGGTGGATTAAAACACAAAAAATTAAAAGGAAATAAAGTATTTAAGGTAGTGGCAAAAGTTCCACAAGAATTATTATCTAATTATTTTAATTAATATTTGGTTGGTGTTATATGAAATATTTATCTTATTTTTTTACTTGTTTTATGTCTTTTTTATATGCAAATGATATTTCTGGATTATATCTTACCCATAAGGGCACTGAGGGTGGTCAAAGCATTGTAGAGATCTTTAAATATAATGGAAAATATTATATATATGGTGTTAAAAATTTAGAATCCAGTCCAATAGAAGATATTTGTAATATAAATACGGAATTAAAAAGAAGAAAAAGTGTTGGAATTGTGTTTGCGTATAATTATGAAGAAGATTCTAATGGTAATTTTACAAATGGCTTAATTTATAATTTTCACAATTGTAAAACATATTATGGAAAAATAGTTCCAAAAGACAACAACACAATTAGTTTTGTTGGTGCATTAGACCCATATTATGTGTTAAGTTTATCATATGAATGGAAGAAACTTAACAACAAAGAGACACAACAATACAAAGAATATCGTGTGCCAATTGAAGTTTTAATACCAACAATAAATGATACTATAAAAAGTAAAAAATAAAATATTTAGAATTTTAACTATTAAAACCAACACCTTTTTTATGTGTCAAAACAATACGCGAAAAAAATGATATAATTAATGTTAAAAATAATAGCTTTAATATAAGCTCTGATTGATTAAAAAAGGATTCTGAATTTGGACTTGCCATAATTTTTGGCTCTTCTTCAAAGATTTTAGTAATGCCTGGTGCATAAAACAAGCCAAATAATAACATTAAAATACCATTTAAAATATTACAAATCCATACAAAAAATGTACTCTTTTGAAATTTATAGCTTAATGTTTCATAAAGCATAATAAAAAAAGAGAAACCAACCAACATATACCCAAATTTAGCAACTATACATGATAATATAATACCTTGATCATATTTTGTTATTAATGTTGTGCTAAATTCATTGTTTCTAAAAATTGCATCTGCATCTAATATAATAGATTCTGCAAACCATATAACAACAATACCGCCAATACACATACCAACAATAAGCAAATAAATACCAGATAATATTTTTGCACTCATAAAAAGCCTAAATTATATAAATTAAATAACCATAATTATACCATCTTGTTTTGTTAAACAATCAAAATACCCTAGTCTTTCATTGTCTGTTTTTACTTCAATAGAACAATTCATGGCTATATATTTACCGTTACTAGATATATGTTCTATGGGAGATATATTTACATTTTCATTAAATACATTTTTTATTGCATTGAGAACAAACTCCTTATTAAACCCAATAATTCTATAGTTCCATATACACGGAAAATCAATTTGTGGTTTTATGTTAATATCTATTTCCTTATTATTATCCATAATATTCCCTATTTTTAGTTTAAAAGTATTAATTTTATCACATTAAAAACAAATATAAAATTATTTAATACAAATAATTTTATATTATTTTGCATATTTAATATTTAAAATAATTTGAGTAAAAAAGAAAATAAACATAAAAAATGATATAAAAATAATAAAAATTTGATGTTTCTTAAAATTAATTTATATAAAATATTTTTTATAGCAATTTAAAGGAGAAAGAATGTTAAGTGAAACATTAAGTGAAAGTCAGCTGTATGATTTTTTAGGTAAATATGGTATAAAAACTCCAGAATGTAAAAGTGTTGATATAAATGAAAAAATAGAATTTAATGCTTTTCCAGCAGTAATAAAAATACAATCACCAAAAGTTGTGCATAAAAGTGATGTTGGTGGTGTTATATTGGGATTATCAAATAATAATGAATTAGAAAAAGGGCGAGAAAAAATTATTGAGAATTTAAAAAAGCATAATATAACCTTAGATTCTAATGATGGCTTTATAATCACACAAATGGTATCTGGAGAAGAACTATACATTGGAAGTGTAGAAGATTCTACATTCGGAAATGTTATATTATTTGGTAAAGGTGGTATATACTTAGAGTTATATAAAGATATATGTTATATAGAAGCTAATGCTAAAGAAGATGAGATAAAGAGAGCATTAGAAACAACAAAAATATCTAAGCTTTTTAGTGGCTTTAGAGGTTTTGATTATAAAGTAGATTGGGTAATTGAACTTGTTAAAAGTGTGCAAAAAATGCTAAAAGAAAATGAAATAAAAGAACTTGACATTAATCCATTAAAACTTACAAATAATGGATTGATAGCTGTAGATGCTAGGATTTTAAAGGGAAAATCAAAATATACAGAATCAACAAGAGATAAAATTCGTCCAGATTTTTTCAAAAATGATCGCGTGGTGATTGTAGGTGCAAGCACAGAAAAAGGAAAAACAGGATATACAATAGCAAAGAATGCACAAAGTTTTAAAGGTGATTTATTATATGTAAATGCAAAAGGTGGTGAGCTATTTGGCAAAAAACTTTATGAAAGTGTTAATGAAATTGATGGAGATATTGATACAGCAGTAATTGTTGTTGGTGCAAAATTTGTTATTCCAACAATACATGATCTAGTTAAAAAAGGATTAAAAAATTTAATTATTATTACAGCTGGTTTTAAAGAGAGTGGGCACGATGCAGAAGAAGAAGAGATAGCAAAGTTAGCAGCAGAACACAACTTTAATGTAATTGGTCCAAATTGTCTTGGATTTTATGAAAATGAAGAAAAGCTTAATATAACCTTTGGGACAGGTGTAGTGCATGAAGGAACTCATGCGTTTTTATCACAAAGCGGTGCAGTTTTAGCTTCACTTATGGATAGGGCAGCAGAATTAAGATTAGGCTTTTCTCATTTAATTAGTGTTGGAAATGCAGTAGATTTAAGAAGTGCAGAAATTATTCCTATGTTAAATAATGCAAAAGATTGCGAAAGTATATCACTATATTTAGAAGGTGTTGCAAGAGGAAGATCTCTTTGTGAAAGCATTAGACAATGTAAAAAGCCCATATACTTATTTAAAGCAGCAAAATCTGATGCTGCAAAAAAAGCAGCTTTTTCACACACAGGAAATTTAAGTGGAAATTATGCTATGTTTAATGGAATTATGCAAAGCTTAGGGGTAAAAGTCGTCAATACGCTAGATTCTCTTATATTCGCACCACTATTTAAGGATGTAAATAGTGTAGCAGTAATTACAAATGCAGGTGGTCCGGGAACAGTTTTAACAGATGCTATTTCTGCTGGAAATAAAACTCTTTATGAGTTAAGTAAAGAGCAGAAAGCAGAGTTAGATTCTGTATTGCCACCTATGTGGTCCCATAATAATCCTATTGATGTTATAGGCGATGCATTACCAGATAGATATGAAAATGCTTTAAAAATCGTAGATAATTTTGAGAATCTTGATTTAATATATATGCTTATTACACCACAAGATATGACAGATGCACTAGGGACTATTAAAATATTAAAAAAACATAACTTTAAACATAAAGTCGTCCCTATATTACTTGGTGGTGAAAATGTGAAATCAGCTAGAGAATATTGTTTAAAAGAAGGAATTTTATTTTTCTCTAGTATTGCACAAGCTTGTGAATTTTTAAGTTAATTAAACTTATTTGACTAAACAATTTGTCAAAAGTGGTTTATGGTTTTACATATACATAAACCCTTTGCTTATTATTAAAAATATCTATTTTAAAATTTTTTAGTTCCTTTATTTCTTCTTTAGCATTACTACCTTTAAATAATAGATAATATCCATTTGGTAGCATAAGATGTGTGCTATCTTTTATTAATTTATTACTTTTACAAACCGCTCTTGAAGTTATTAATTCAGCTTTAATATTTTTTATATTGTATGAGAAATCTTGTATAATCTCTATATTGCTAAGCCCCATTTTAATAACTGCATATTCTAAAAAAGCAACCCTTTTAGCTCTTGGCTCTAGTAGATAAAATTTGCTATTTGTATAATAACATGCAAGAATTAAAGCAGGAAAACCAGCACCACTTCCTATATCAATACATGTTTTAAATGGATTCAAAAATGATATTGGTATTAAACTATCTTCAATTTGACTTTTTATAGAATCTAAGTCTTTTGAACTTGTGATATTATGAATTTTAGCCCACTTTATAAGTAATTGCATAAATATTTCTAATCTTTGTTGTATATCACTTTGTTTAATTATGTTGTTTATATTAAAATTTAACATAAAATATTCCATATTAATATTGATTAAGAACTTGTTTTAATGATTGATAGATTCCATGTGCTACTAGTTTATAGCCTTGCGGTGTTAAATGGACATCTTTTTTTGATAAATTTAATTTTGCCCAACCATCTTTAGATCCCGTTTCTGTTATAAAGTTATCTGTATCAAATAACATTATTTTTTCATATTGTGCTACTTTTTTTATTGCCTCTTTTATAGGCATAAATGTTTGAGATTCTTTATAATTATTTTTTGATTTACCTATTGGAAATATAACAGGTGGTGGGGACATTAATATAATTATTGAATTTGGATTATTCTTTTTTAAAAGATTTATAAATTTTGTATAATTTTCTATAAATCTATCTTCATGTAATATATCATACATAGCATCATTAGAACCATACCAAAGTATTATAATATCATATTCAATTACCTTGAGTTCTTCCTCTAAAACATCAATATTCCATTTTAACCAAATATCCGACCTAACACCATTAATACCTAAATGTTCAATAATATTATTATTTTTCTCCTTATATATAAAATATCCTCCAAGCATAACATCTTTACTAAGTGCATTAATTTTTATTGGAAACTTAAGTTTTAATTTAGAAATTTCCCATGTATCTGGTTTTTTTGCTCTTAAAATATATTGCTTTTTATCTGAATCTTCTATCATTAAGGCTTCAAGAATATCACTATTTTTAAAAACAATTTGTGTAATGAATTCACTATTCCATGTTGCAACTTGTTTTGGATTTATTTTTAAATTTATTGAAGCTGGTAATTCATTTGGGTATGCAATAACACCTCCCATTGGATAGTTATCATAAGTTTTTGGTTTCCTAGAATCTAATATTTCAAAATTTTGACTTTCATACTCTACAAGAAGAGTTTGGTGATATAAGGGCATTAATGGATATAAAAACCCAATAGAATTAACATTACCTAATATATTGCGAAATTCATATGTCATAAAATCACCTGCTACATGAGAATCACCAAAAACCCTTATTCGTAAATCTTTATGTTGTTTTAACTTTCTTTTTACATACTTAAGAGTTGTTATATCATCTGTATAATTATATAATTTAGCATGTTTTATATAATTTTTATATTGTGGGTTTTGCATCAAAAAATTAAGTGTCTTTGAAAACATAAAATTTATAAGCAATAGTGAAATGCTTATATTTACAATACAAAACCGCATAATAATCTCCTTATTTCTTATGTAAATAGTATATTTTGTAGTTTTATTTTATCAAAATTAAAAACTTTAATAGAAATATTAGATATACTTGTGATATCTTTAGCATTATTTTCTTTAATACTATTTATTGTTTTATTGTCGTTTTTCCTAGATTCTATGTTTATATGTATTTTCATATCATTTTTTTCATTATAAATATCTTCTTTTATAGTGATATATTCTAAAAGAACTTGGGACAATAATTCTGATCCATATCTTGCAAAATGGATTCCATCTTGTGCTCTAACAAGCCTACTTTTACCATCTAAATCATTAATGTATGCGGTAAAATTACCATTTGGCATTATTGCTTGTGATGACAAAAATAAATCATCGTTTTCTTTTATAACTTCTTTATATATCTCATTAAGATATAAAATTTTTTTGTTAAGTTCTGTATTTTTTACAGCAGGTATTTGATACCATACGACAATTGCATTATTATTGTGTGCAATATCAATAATATCTTGTATCCTTTCTTTATATGTTTGTTTCCATGTTTCACTTCCAAATGTTATCTTTGGCATATTCCAAGGATCATTTGCTCCTAAACACACAACAACAACGCTTATGTCCGGATTTTGTGTAAATGCTTGTTTTAGTGCGTTAGACCAATTAAAAAATGATGGGTATGTAAGTCCTGTGCTTTGCTTTGCTATATTCTTTACCATTAACCCCTCTTGTTTAAGTTTTTTTACAAGAGTCATACCAATACCCTGCATAAGAGAATCTCCAATTAATATAAAATGAGAGTTTGGTTTTACATATAGCCTATCTTTATGTAATGAGACACCTTTTTGTTTATATTCCCTTAATATATTAGATTCTATATTTTCTGTATTTGCATTTATTTTTTCTTTTATATTATCACTTTCTTTTATTTGTGATGTATTATTTGTTTCATCTTGTTTAAATATTTTAGAATCTTTATATTGATAGGCGTCAAATTCATTTTGATTATAATCAAAAATAGAAACTCTAATCTGTTCAATATTGTTTGCTATTGAATCTCCAAATGCAAAAAAACTAGATTCCATATTAATCATATTGTCTGCATAATGATATTTTTGCACTATATATGAAATTATGCTTTTATGCAATACATAACATACGACTACCATACTTACAATACATGTATATAAAAAATTTAAGAATTTCATTAAAAACCCGCATAAATAAAATTTGGAATACCACTAGGAGATAAGCCTATTATAATAATTAATAATGTAGAAATTACAAAAGGCTTTAATATATATGGTATCTTGCATAATAGGAACGCACATTTCTTCTTTATATTAACTAAAAGCGGATAACAATAAAAAACTAAACAACAACAAATAAATGCAATAATTTCATAATCTTGCAATGGAGTAGCTATATTGCTTATAAGTAATTGCAAATATAATATAGAATCATCAATCATTTGATAATAAAAAAATATCCATGTAAAAGCTACAAAATTAAATGTAAGAGTCATGCTTACATATGGTATATTAATCCTTAAGTTCAATGCTTTAAAACAATTAAAGCATATTATTCCTGCACCATGTAAAAATCCCCAAATAAAAAAATTAAATGTATTTCCATGCCATATACCAGATAATATAAAGGATATTAAAACAAAAACTTGTGTTAAAAAAAACCCTTTTCTATTGCCACCTAATGGTATATAGATATAATCTCTAATAAAATTGGATAATGAAATATGCCATCTTGACCAAAACTCTTTAATATTATTAGCCATATAAGGCATATTAAAATTAATAGGCAATGTAAATCCAATCATAAGAGCAAATGCACAAACAAGATCAACATAACCACTAAAATCACAATATAATCGCACAGAATACGCATATATTCCAAGCAATAAGGACATTGAGCTATAATCACTTGGATTTTGTAATATAGAATCCGAATATATTTGTAAATAATTAGCAATAAAAACTTTTTTTATGATACCAAATAATATTAAAACAAATATCATATTAATATTACCAAAATATCTTTTTTTATGTAATTGTGCAAAAAAGAATTCACTTCTCATAATAGGACCAGATATAAAAGTAGGAAAAAACGATAAAAATATAGCAAGTGAAAAAAAACTTTCTATTTTTTTGTTTTTATACACATAGCATAGATATGTTATTGATGCAAAAGTATAAAAACTTATACCTAATGGAAATGTAATGTTATTTTGAATAGCATTAAACCCCATTGCAATGAATATAAAGTCAAAAAAATCTTTAACCTCATCAAAATATTTAAAAAAAGATAAATTTAAAACTACAACACTTAAACATAAAGATATTATAATATTGTTACTATATTTACAAATTAAACGAGACATTAAATAAATAACTATCGTATAAATTACAACTACTAATGCAAAATATGGATTTATCAACAATAAAATTAAATAATTAAATGCTAATAATAAAATATTTTGTGCAATATTTTTATTTTTAAAATACCAATAAATACATAAAAATATAAGCAACACAATAGCAAATTCTAAAGTAAAATAAATCATCAATGTCCTAGTATCTAACAATTTAATATATATTTGTGAAGTGCATTTAATATCATTAAATCATTATAACACAAATAGTTTCAAACATATTTAAGTTGGCTTAATTATTAACAAATTAAACAAAATAAGTATTTTATATATTTATTTAAGTTATTTTTAAAGTTATATTAGATAAAATAGCAATTTTTGTTGAATGGCTCGATAGCTCAGTCGGTAGAGCAAAGGACTGAAAATCCTTGTGTCGGCAGTTCGATTCTGCCTCGAGCCACCATTAAATAAGGTTAAAATTATATAAACATACGCCATTAAATAATTTGTTTAATATAAAACTTAAAATGCTAATTTAAAATAAAAATACTATTAATAAATACTTAATTTATGTATTTTTGAACAATTTTTACATTTATTAACACAACAAAATCAATAATTATATATTAAAGCATTAATATTATATTACATTATCACATTGTATTTGTATTTATTGAAATTATATTAAAACAATATAATTGATAAAATTATAAAATACCTTTTTATTATTAGTAAATCGCTTAAACTTTTTCTTATAATATCCGCTTATTTTATTTTGAATATAAGGCATTATAAGCATAGATAATGAATATTGTTTGATGATTATCTAGTTAATTAAATAAACTAGATAAACATTAAAAGATTCTTAACTTCTAAATCTCATCAACAAAAGGAAAACAAAACATGTGGCCGGGAGAGAGGGATTCGAACCCCCGGAG
>JARIAP010000029.1 GCA_029257755.1 Helicobacter sp. | reverse complement strand
TTAGGTATAAGCGCATCAATTCCCAGTCTATCTAATATTTTTAGCAAACTAACCCCAACATTTTTATAATTATAGTTACTTAGACAACCAATATATATTCCAACCTTCCTTTTTTTAGAATCCTAATTGCTAGATTTTATAATGCCATTGTATGTTTGCAAAAAGCTTCTAGCATTTAGTGGCATTATAGCTCTATCGCCTATTTTTGGTAATTTAAATCTCATCTTTTTGAATCCATCTTGTGTTTTAAAGATACATGGATTAAAATAATATCCCATTGAAAATACTAGGTTTAATATACTTCTTTTTCCTAAAAAATAAAATGCTACTTTTTTATAAAATGGTATCCCATATTTTTTAGCTATATCAACCCTGGCTCTTTGTATAACAACATCAATTGGCAAACTAATCGGGCATTGACTAACACATGTAGTGCATAAAAAACAAGATTCTACAGAATCTTTTAATTGTTCATCAAGTGGTAATCTACCCTCTGAATAAGCCCCCATTAAGTCAAGATAGCCCCTTGGTGAAGTAATTTCATCTCTATTTACAGAATATATAGTGCATGTTGGAATACATTTAGCACATTTTACACAACTCATAGCACTTTTTTCTAAAATGCTTGGATTAGAATTATTGCTCATTATAATCTCCACAATATTTACACTAAATTGTTTTACTAAATTGTTTTACTAAATTACTTGATAAATATGTATCAAATACCATAGCAATATTTCTAATAAGCATTTTACCCGTAGCATTTACTTCAATACCATTTGTTTTAATCTCTAATAATCCTAAATCTTGCATAGGTTTTAACTTTTCTACTTCATCTTTAAAATATAATTGAAAATCAATATTAAATTTATTTGAAATTGTGTAAAAATCAAGTTTTGAATTATTCATTAAACTCATAATTACTTCTTTTCTCAATATATCTTCTGCGTCTAACAAAATACCTTGAGATACAGGCAATACATTATTATCAAGGGCAATTTCATAACTTTGCATATCTTTAAAATTTTGTGTATAATAATCTATTCCCTCACCAATTGAAGTAAGCCCTATACCAATAGTTTGAGAAAATCCTTTAGTTGTATAACCTTGAAAATTCCTACGCAATTCACCATTTTCTTGTGCCTTGCAAAGTTCATCATCTTTTTTTGCAAAATGATCCATACCTATCATATAATAGCCATTAGAAGTAAGAAAGTTTATTGTATTCTTTAGTATTTGTAATTTTTGACTTGGTATTGGCAAACTCATTTCATCAATTTTTCTCATTGTCTTTTTTACCCATGGAACATGAGCATAATTAAATATGGCAAGCCTATCTGGAGATAATTTTAATACCGATTTTAATGTGCTTTCAAAGCTTTTCTCATCTTGCATTGGCAATCCATAGATTAAATCAAAATTTATAGATTTAATACCATATTTTCTTGCAAGATATACGCTTTTTTCAACAAGATCAAATGGTTGGATTCTATTGATTTGTTGTTGAACATCAATATCAAAATCTTGCACACCAAAACTAATCCTATTAAATCCGCAATTACTTAATACCTGCATTTGTTCTTCTGTAAAATGTCTTGGATCAATCTCGCAACTAATTTCACATTTATTAGAGAAGTTAGGAAAAACATTCTTTATCATCTGTGTTATTTGATTTAATTGCTTTGCATTAAAAAATGTAGGAGTTCCACCACCAAAGTGAAATTGTATAACTTCTCTCTTTGTATTCATAGATTCTAATAAAAGATCTAATTCTTTTTGCAAATATGTTATATATCTATCTTTTTTATCTTCTTTACTAGTATAAACAACATTACAACCACAAAAATAACACGCACTTTTACAAAAAGGTAAATGAGTATATAAAGATAATCCTATATCACCATACTTGGAATCAGCCCTTTTAAAAGATTCTAATAATGTTTCATGATTAAATGTAGTGTTAAATTCATTTGCGGTTGGATAGCTTGTATATCTTGGACCGGGTTTTGAATATTTTGATAATTTTTCAAAGTCTATAGCTTCAAGCATTTTTATTACTTCCTTTATAATTATTCATATAATTATATCAAAGCAGAGTTTTATTTATGTTACACATAACAAAAATTTTTATATTTTAATTTATTAATAAATAATTTGCAACATTATTAAAGATAGAAAACATAAATCTACTATTATTTTATTTTAATTTATCAAATTGATACTTTACAAATATTATAAACTTAATAAAAAGAGACAACATAAGGAGGTAAAAACCAACCTTAGTTTTTAAAGGAAGATAATGTGAAAGAATGTTCTTATTTAACCCAAAACTATCAAAGGAGAACCTTTGCTTAAGAACTCGTAATCATGTAATATTGATTACATTGAAAGAATAACATAATAAAGCTTAAAGTTAGATTAAATTAAGAATTATTATTACTTTTTTATAAAATTTTTTAATTATAATAAAATTAAATACTATTTTATGTTAAATGTTTTCTACCAAAATTAATTTGTAATAACATTTTAAATTAAACCTCATCATTTATAGCAAAAGATTCAATTTGCAGTAACTTTTGTGTTGCTTTTTGCATAATAGGTATAAATTCTGTAGATTCTATATTTTGATTAATTATATCTACAAAATAACTTCCCACAACAACACCATATACTTTATGCAATAACAATGATATTTGACTTGAATTGTTGATTCCAAATCCAACCATAATATTTTTAGATTCTAAAGCACATATTTCTGCTACATCTTCTATATAATCAAGCACTTCTCTGCTAATGTTTGTATGATTTCCTGTTAGACCATTTCTAGCTATTACATATAAAAATGGTGCATTTGTTTGACTTGCTATTTCTCTTATACGCTTATGAGATGTTGATGGTGCTATTAATTCTATAAAATTAATTTCTTCTTTTTTACAAAGTTCTCTTAATCCAAAATCTTCACTACCAAACACAAAATCTGGCACAATTAAGCCATAAGCGCCACTTTTTTTTAATTCTTTTACAAAATTTTCTATACCATAACTAAAAACAACATTTGCATAAGTCATAGCTATAATATTTTTTGATGTATTATTAACTAAAGTATTTATTATAGTAAAACCATGACTTGGCACAAAACCATGTTTTAAACTATAATTATTTGCATTTTGTATTAACAAGCCATCTGCATTTCCATCTGAAAATGGAAATTGCACTTCAAGATATTTAGCCCCACCTCTTAAAATACCTGTCCCAGCACAAAGACATGATTGCATATTAGGATAACCAGCTACTATATGTCCCATAAGCTCTATTTTTTGATTCATATTATTTCCTTAATATTAATATATACTTATATTCTTTAAATTTATTAAACATAAGCTATTGTTGTTTTTATTATTATATTCATAATATTCTCATTTTATAATTATTGAGTTACACATTAAATCTAAAGTGCATTATATCTCCATCCTGCACTATATAATCTTTTCCCTCAATTCTTACTGCTCCAGCTTCTTTTGCTTTTGCTTCACCTCCATATTTAATAAAGTCGTTATAACTAATTGTTTCTGCACGAATAAAACCTTTTTCAAAATCTTTATGTATTACACTAGCAGCACGAGGGGCATTATCACCCTTTTTTATAGTCCATGCACGAACTTCTTTAACACCTGCAGTAAAATAGCTAATAAGACCAAGTCTTGCGAAGCCTTCTCTTATAATTTGTTCCAAACCACTTTCATTAGCACCAAGTGAAATTAAAAATTCTTTTCTCTCTTCATCATCAATACCAACCATTTCTTCTTCTATTTTTGCACATAATTTAATAGCAATAGCACCACTTTTTGTAGCATAATCACGCACAGCATTTACATGATTGTTATCCGTTTCTAATCCATTTTCATCAACATTTGCACCAAAAATAACTTCCTTGTTACTCAAAAATCTCAACTCTTTATTTAATATCAAAAAATCATCATTATCTTTTTTCGCAAAAGTTCTTACTGGATTGTTTGATTCTAGATGTTTTAATAATTCTTGTGCTATAGCTAATTGTGTGCTTATGCCTTTTTGAGATTTAGTTTCTTTTTGTAATTTTTCAATTCTTTTTGATAAAGTTGTTATATCTGCAAACAACAATTCTAGCTCAATAATTTCAATATCATTTATAGGATCAATTTTACCCTCTACATGTGTTATGTTTGAATCTTCAAAACAACGAACAATATGTAAAATCATATCAGATTCCTTAATATTTGCTAAAAATTGATTACCAAGCCCCTCACCCTTGCTAGCTCCTCTAACAAGCCCCGCAATATCTACAAATTCAACAACAGAATGTTGTATTCTTTGTGGATTTACTATCTTTGCTAATTCATTTAATCTTAAATCTGGCACTGGCACAAGTGCCTTATTTGGTTCAATTGTGCAGAATGGATAGTTTGCAGCCTCCGCATTTTGTGCTTTAGTTAAAGCATTAAAAGTCGTTGATTTTCCAACATTTGGCAATCCTACAATACCTATTGATAATCCCATAATATACCTTATATATAAATTAAAAATAATAAGTCTTATTTTAACATAATTTTGTATAATTAATAGTTAGAAAAAGTTATTATATAGACACTTAAAACATGCTTATTGTGAGGCAAAATCATGGAATCTTTAATATCAATACTCTTTATCCCTGCTTTGTTATTGGTAGCTGTGGCAGTGTTTTTTATCATTAAATGGTTATATTATGACTTGACAATTGGACAATGGCTGGATTTATGGAAAGAAAAAAAGATAAAAAAATAAGCCTTAAAATGATGATTTTTCTCATTATTTTAGGTATTTTTATAAACTTTATTTTACCAAGATTGTGAGTGCAATTATGAAATCTTTAATGCCAATACTTTTGATACCTGTTTTATTGCTAGTAGGCGTGATTGTTATAGATAAATTTACTAGTTCAACTAACATCATTGCATATATTTATTAATTTCATTAGATGATATTAGGTTTTTTATATATGTTTCATTTATTGTTATAATATTTATTTTGCTTTGTGTTTCTTTAGCATACGCTATATAAGCATAATCTCCATTAGAAACAATATTTGGACTAATTATCTTGCCATTTTTATTTCTATCTATTTCTTTTAACTTTATAAAATCATTACCATTCCATATTGCTAGATTCAAGGTAACATTATCTTTGTCTGTATATACTAATAGCAAATAACTTCTAAATGTGGTTACATTAAAATTGTTTCCTATAATATTATCACTTATATTTAATTCATCAAGGTTTAATGTGCCATTTCCTATCCTACACATTTGATAATAAAGCTTAGATTCTTTGTTTTTTTGTAAATTATTATATATAGCTATACATGAATGAGAATCTAAAATATTATTATCTGCATCATATAGTCTATAGTCTTCTTGTATTGGTGTTATAAGTGGATTTGATATATATGATATATTGTTTGTTTTTATTGTGTCTTGTAATTTAAATTTTGAATCAAAAATTCCAAAAAAAGATATATCATCAATCATTTTAATATAAAATGGTAAAATAAAATTTTTATCATTTTTATTTGTATAGGCTATTATTGGCTTATATGATAAAAAAGCATTTATATTTGCTGGTGTATTTAACTCTAGTTTTTCATACAATTTAAATATATGTGATTTCCCATTATTTAATAGTTTATCTTTTTTATTAGAATCTATATCTTCTAAATATTCAACAATGTCATGTAATGAAGTAGAAAATATATATGCCTTTGAATAATCTGTTTTAGAAAACATTTTTGTGTTAAAGAAAAAATAAATAGTAGAATCATCTCTTTTAAAAAATGGTGTATTAAATAAATACATATTTTGTTTTGTTGCCTTCTTAAACATATCTTTTGTAAATAATATATGAGTATCGCTCTTATTTCTTGAATTAGTTGATATATTTTGCCATTTACCATTTTGAATTGTGCTATATTTGTTTGGATAAAATAAGAATCCATATATTTTTTGTTCATTTTCATTGTTTATTCCTAAGTAACTAACAAGATAACGCATATCGTCTATTTGCTCTATATCTATGGATTTTATAATTATATCATCAAGCAACAATTGCTCTTTTTCATATATATCATGCTTTTTTGTTTGTGTTAAATCAAATGTAGGTATAGAAAAATGCAATTCTTTATTTGAATTAAATACAAAGAATAAAACACAGGCAACTATACACAAACAAAAATAAAAAAATAAATCTACAATTTTCATTATTTTTCCATTAATTATAAAAAAATTAAATAATATTTACTTCACAAATTTTATAATCCAAATTGCAATCACCTAAAAAAACCTTTATATCACCACTATTTGTTGATATATTATCACCAAAAATAAATGACTCTTTTTTTAACTTAATCTCTTTTATAAATGGTATGTTTATATCATATATTTTTTGTGCATTTGTGCTAACAAAAGATTGTAGGTTGTCTAACTTATTGTGCTTTGCAAAAATAGTACATAATGCTTCAAGCAATATAGGAGAACTAAAGATTCCTGCTGCACCATCATATTTTGCTTGAATTGTGTGTGGGGCACTATCAGAACCAAAACTAATTTTAGAATCACCGCTTAAAGCAGCTTCAAGGATAGCATCTCTATCTTGCGGTGTTTTTACTATAGGCTTACAAAAAGCAAATGGATTTAATTTACCACCTAAAATATCATCAAGCGTTAAAAGCATATGGTGAATTGTAATTGTCCCAAATAGATTATTATATTTGTGTATAGATTCTAATGAATGTCTATCGCTAAGATGCTCTATAATGATTTTTAATCTTGGAAAAGAAGTTGCTAATTCTTCAAATATCTGTAAAAAATCCTTTTCTCTTTGCATACTAAAACCAGCACTTTCACCATGCACACTTAGAATCATATTTAATTTTTGTGCTTCTTCTAACAAAGTAAGTAATTTATCGCAAATAACTTCACTTACTCCATTGCTTGAATTTGTAGTAGAACCCTTTGGATAAAGTTTTAATATCTTAACTCCATTTTTATGTGCCTTATGCAATTCTTCTTTTGTTAAGTTATCGTGTATGTATAATGCTATGATTGGTATAAAATGGGATTTAACATTTTTATCTACATCTAAAATCTCTTTTTTATAATTTAATATTGATTGTGTATCCATAAGGGGGGGATTTAAATTTGGCATAGCAAGACAAGCACTAAAATGTTTTGAAGTATATGGTAATACCGCTTTTAACATAGAATCTTGTCTTAAATGTATGTGCATATCAATTGGATTTTGTAATATTACTGTATCCATAAATATCCTTATTACATATAATTTGATAATGTTTAGAATCTACATGAAATTATATCACAATATTATATGTCAATTCAGATTTTATTTGCTTAATGAATAAGCATATATATAAACTTAATTTAAAATTTGGCAATTATTAAACATCTTAGTCTCATAATTTAACACCAAACACACAAAAAATATTATAAAATTACTCTTTTGTATTGTATATGGAGTTTTCATGGATACCACACATTTTCAATCTATTATAAATTTTATTTGGAGCGTTGCTGATGATTTATTACGCGATATTTATGTAAAAGGTAAATATAGAGATGTTATTTTACCCAT
>JARIAP010000011.1 GCA_029257755.1 Helicobacter sp. | reverse complement strand
ATTACATTATCTTCAACATCTTTAAATGGTGCATCTTTATATTGTTTTGAGTTATCTTTGTAATATTTCAATATAGAATCATTATTTAATACAAAATCGCTTGTATCAATTGCTATATAAGCAATATTATATTTTTGTGGCTCTACATATTTATTTTTATTTTTATCCCAATAATCTCTTATATCTGCATTTGAAAGTTGTATGCTTATATTTTTTAGGATAGATTGTTTGTCTAAAACATTAAATAACACATCATCTCTTATTTTACTTGCACTTAAAAATGCATTAATTTCTAATGAAGAAATAGGTGATATAGGAAAATTTTGCATTTTTTCATATAACAATATTTTTGCAACAAATTCTTCATATTCTTGAGCTTTTCTTCCATTAGCTTCTAATAATGAGTAATATTTATTTTTATCAAAATTGTGATTTATATCTTGAAATTCTGGTATAGTAATAAGCTTAGATAAAATTTCGTTTGGAGTTATACTTACATCCCAATCATTTGCAAGTGATTCTAGTAATTTTTCTTGTACTAGCTCTTTAAATACTATTTGTTCTATTTCAGGTAACATTTTATCACCATTATCGCCTATATCATATAATTGTTTCATTTCATTATAAACATCATAATATCTTTTTTGATATTCTTGACGACTTATATATATATTGCCTACTTTTGCTACACTATCATAAGATACAGCAGAAAATCCACCTCCACCCCATTCAACCATACTAGCAAAAATTAATGCTAAAGCACTCACCCATACGGTAATAACAAGATATTTTTTGTGCTTTTGCATCCACTCTAACATGTAATTCCTTTTATTTATTATAATTAAAATTAGTATTAAATAATTTGTGAAAACTATTTGCCATTATAGCAAAAAAATGTATATTATGCTAGTTAAAAATATTTTTAATTGGCTAAATCTAATTTAATAGTCAATTTTGTAATTTAAAATATAAATTATACAACAAAACTATTATTATACTATAATAATATTTTGAAATTACCAAATATAGTTAATTTTTTAGCTATTACTAATTATTTTAAAAGCTTCTAATGTTTTTAAAGCTTTTTTAGTTTTTAGAAATTCTTTTGCTTTATGGAATCCTTCTTCTATACTTTCTGCTATATCATATAAATATAGACTAGCACCAGCATTTAGTGCTACTAAATCTAATTTTTTACTTTCATTTCCATTTAAAATATCCATTGTAATTTCTACATTTCTAAAAACATCACCACCTTTTAAATCGTAAAAATTTGCAAGTTCTATCCCATGTTCTTTTGGGGAAAATATATAAGTATTTATATTTCCATCTCTTAATTCGCTAATTTTAGTATCTCCACATAAACTTATTTCATCTATACCATCTAATCCATTTACTACCATAGCTCTTTTAATTCCTATAATCTTTAAAGCTTGTGCCATTACTTCTGTATATTCCTTTTGAAATACTCCTATTAATTGATGTGTAGGACGAAGTGGATTACTTAATGGACCAAGTAGATTAAAAAAACTTTTAAAACCAATTTCTTTTCTAATAGTTTGCACATGTTTAATGGCATTGTGAATGTTTGGTGCAAATAAAAATGTAATTCCTAATTCATCATAACATTTTTTGCATATATTAATATCCATATTAATGTTAATTCCTAATTTAAGCAATAAATCTGCACTACCACTTTTACTTGTTACTCCTTTATTACCATGTTTTACAACTTTTAATCCCATACTAGCAAGTAAAATAGCAGTTGTGCTAGAAACATTAAAAGTTTTTCTTTCACTTCCACCTGTACCAACAATATCAATTCTATTAGAATCATCAATTTCAAATTTTTGTGCTTTTGATATAAGCAAACTAGCAAAAGCAGCGAGTTCATCTCCTGTTGGTTTTTTAACATAAAAACTTGTAATTAAACTACCAATTTGTGCAGATGTTAAATCGTTTTCAACTATACATTCCATTAAGTCATAACTTTCTACAAAACTAAGATTTTCTAAGTTAGCAAGTTTATGTAAATATTGTTTTATAGGTATATTTTGTCTTTTATAATGTATAAAATTTAAAATCATTTTTTCACCAAATTGTGTTCCTATAGATTCTGGATGAAATTGAAGTCCAAAAAGTGGATATTTTTTGTGAGCTACTGCCATAACTTCACCATCATCACTTAATGCTGTTATTTGAAAAGTTTGTGGTATATCTTGTTTTTTTGCAACTAATGAGTGATAGCGTGTAATTTCTATATGTTGTGGTATATTTGTAAAAATTCCTTCTTCACAATGATTTAATGGAGATACTTTACCATGAACAATATTTTTAGCATTCACAATTGGAACATCAAAAGCATATAATATTACTTCATGTCCAAGACAAATTCCTAAAATAGGATATTCATTTTTTAATTGTTTTATAATATCAAGACATATCTTAGAATCTTTAGGACTATTTGGTCCCGGTCCTAAAATAATATGAGTTGGTTTCATTGATTGAATTTCATCTATATTTATCTCATCATTTCTTTTTACTATTACTTCAAACCCTAGTTTTGCAACAAGTTGATAAATATTATATGTAAATGAATCATAATTATCTATTAATAATATCATTAAATAACTCCAAAACTTAAACAAATATTGTAACG
>JARIAP010000173.1 GCA_029257755.1 Helicobacter sp. | reverse complement strand
CTATATTGTGGATACATACTAAATAATACAATATTGTTAATATTTTTTTGCATAACTTCTTTTATTACCGATAATGAATATGGAGGTACATACCTCATAGCATAAGTATAAAAAATATTTTTATTTCTTTCTTGTAGTTTTTTGGTGAGAGAGAATGTAATTTCTGTAATAGGACTATATCCGCCTAAACTATTATATATTTTTTTACTTTTTTCAATTCTTGAATTTACAATCATGCTACCAATCATAGAACGAAACATTTTATTTTTAATGCTTAAAATACAAGGATCATCAAACATATTTTTTAGAAATGTAGAAACTTCATTTATATTATTAGGTCCGCCCATATTAAGCAAAACCACGGCTTTTTTATAATCTTGCATTATCATGTTTCCCTTAATGTTAAACAATATTAGATTCTATTATTTAGAATCTAGTCAATGTAATTTCATATATATTTATTAAATATAAATTATATCAAGAATTTTATAATTCATCTGGAGAAAGATCATTTAAAAACCTCTCTTTATCAAAAGATGCATTAAGATATTCAACGATTTCTTCTGAATCAATAAATGCATTTTGTAGGCAAGAAGTAGCACCTGGTGATGGTGTCATATTAAATGTTATACCCTTACCTGTTTTAATTTTCTTTTCTCCTAATTCAAGTTTTTTTGCTGTTCTATTAACAACTTGCGGACGAACTTCACCGTATCCCTTTGCAAATGTTATATCTTCTAATTTTAGTGAAGGTATAATTTTTTGTGCGTCTTTTATAAAGAGTCTTTTACCAAAAAATGGAGTATGAAATAAAATATTTCTTATGATATAATTTCTAATTTCAGAATCGCTTAATAAATTATATGTAACTCTCAATACATCTATATGTAAATCTAATTTTAATAATTCTGGGCTTAATACATCTAATAAATGTTTACTATTTTCCAATCTTAATGTAGCAAGTGCAGTTGGTCCGAGTCTTGTTTTACCTTCTACAAATACATCTGGGTCCCCATGTAATGCAGCAAATGGTAGTTTGGGGTTTTGAACACCATATACTTTTCCCTTTAGTAAATTTGGTGCAAAGTAGAATTCACCACCAACAGGCAAACATCCTAAATCCATACCATAACCAGCTTGTTGAGCTAGTGGGAGAGAAAATGAACCTGCATCTACTAAAACAAATTTAGCATATATTTCTCTACCATCTATTCCTTTAACTAAATACCCTGTATTTTTAGATTCTATTTTACTTACACGAAAATTTAAAAATATTTCATTTTGAGAATTTTTTTCAATTGCTTTTTGTGCAAAATATTCACTTAATAATTCATAATTTACCGCACACCAATCAGAATCAAATCCGGAGGCAACAACATTTTCAGGTCTATCTCCACCATTTGCCCCTTCAATAACTTTTGGTTCTATAGCTTTAACATCTTCTTTGTTGTAAAATTTTAATCCCGGAAAAATTTCTTTAAATTCTTCGTGTCTTTTTGTCATAAATTCACATTCCTTGTCACCTACACCTATTGCTATTTTTTGCATATTAAAAATAATTTTATTTTGTAAATTTTCTTTTAAAGCAAAATTTCTAACCTTTTGTGCAGATAATCGAACTTTCCTTGCTTTTTCAGCACCATAGTTTGTTTCAATTGAGCCATCATGTATAGTTTGTGAATTTGCTTTGTGGCTAGAACTAATTTGTGCAAGTTTAGATTCTTTTTCTACAACAGCAATTTTTTTAATATTGCTATATTCACTTAAAGTGTAGAAAGTGCAACACCCACTTACACCACCACCTATGATGACTACATCAAACTCATTCATTATATCTCCCTTCAATGCAATTTCTAGTAAAGTCTTGAAAAATATCTATTTCACATATATGCCCATTTTTATTTAGAGTAATATTTGGTGTATTATGACTATAAATAGCTCTATTTATATGCAAAATCCTTGATGCATACTCTAAAGTTATGGGAATATCATGACTAATCGTAATTATAGTATGAAATTTGTTAATTGTTTTTAATAATTTATATATTTCAGATTGTGCTTTAACATCTATATTTGAGGTTGGTTCATCTAAAATTAATAGCTTAGGATCATTAACAATAGCTCTAGCAATAAATACTCTTTGTCTTTGCCCACCACTCAAATCACTAATTTTTTTATAGGCTAGTTCTTCTATACCTAATTTATATAGAACTTCTAAGGCTTGTTTTCTTTGATTGTCTTTTACTTTGCAACCAAATAAACTTGTTTTTAGGAATCCCATTTCAACAACTTCTATAACCATTATTGGAAAATTAATATTAATTTGTGTATTTTGTGGCACATATCCTATTTCATTATTATTTGAGAAAAGTTCGTCGTTTGGGTATTCAATACATCCAGTAAAGCCTTTTAATAGTCCAAGTAATATTTTTATGAATGTTGTTTTTCCACCACCATTTGGACCTATAATTCCTAAAAATTCTTTATGATAAATGTCAAAATTAATGTTTTCAAAAATTTTTTCCTTATTGTAACTAAAAGAAACATCTTTACCTTTTATAATTATTGGTAATTCTTGTTTTATTTTATTTTTATTTTTTAAAATATCATTTTGCAAAAATTAATCCTTTAATCTAAATGATTATAAAATTTAATTTATGTTATTACTAATATTTCTTTTTATATTATTAAACTTTACTAATATCTTCAAAAAATACTTTATTTGCAACAGAATCAAACTTTCTTGCATTAATAGAATGTAGTGCTAATTCAATTGCATTTAATACAAATGAAATTTCATGTAATGGCACATATCCCATGTGATTTATCCTAAATATCTTACCTTTTAGCCTATCTTGACCACCTGCTATATTAATAGAATATTTATTTTTTAATATTTTTATAATATCGTTAGCATATTGTGAATCTACAACACTCATGCTATTTGCGGGGGCTTTTGGATATATATGTAAGCCTATGGATCGCAGTGATT
>JARIAP010000077.1 GCA_029257755.1 Helicobacter sp. | reverse complement strand
GGTTGGCCAATTATATTTGTTCAGCGTTATATGTATGGGTTACGCACTATTATACCAATTAGCATAGGATTAACTAGATATTCTGCCATTAAATTTGCAGTAATAAATCTAATTTCAGCATGGATTTGGGCTGCTATTACAATTATTCCAGCGTGGTATTTTGGACAAGAGATACTTGACTTTATGCGAAAAATTTTATTAAAAATCAAACAAAATCCATTATTATTTGTTATTATATTAGCTATAATTATATGTGCTATAGCTTCTTTTATATGGTGGCGAAAAAAATCTAAAATCAAGGAATAATATAATGCAAGAAAAATTAAAGATAAAATTAAACATAAGCAAAGATGAAAAAGGCGTGAAGATTTTATTTATTAATAAAGAATCGTTTAAAGATGGTAATAGTGGTAAAGATATACCAGATTTTATGTTTTTAAAAGAGTTGGGCTATAAGGGAATTGGCGTGTTTTTTGTGCAAAATAGTAGGATTCTTTATGTTGGATTAGAAAACTTTAAAGAAGAGGATTATTCATCTGCTATTAGCAATGTATTTAAGACATTGAAAAACCTAAAAATATTAGAAGCTAGTTTATCATTTAAGGGATTGCAAGAAAATATTCAAGTAGCAATATTACAAGGTTTTTTATTAGGTAGTTATGAGTTTAATGGCTATAAATATAAAAAAGAGATAGAAGAAGTAAAACCAATAATAATAAATTGTATAGGAATAAAAGAATCATTATTAAAGCGAGTAGAAATTATTTGTAAATATGTAAATTTTGTTCGTGATATTGTAAATACTCCACCAAATATAGCAAATTCTGTTTATCTATCAGATTTAGCACAAAATGAAACCATGAAACTTGCTAAACAATATAAAAATGCAGAAATAAAGGCTACAATTAGAAGTAATTCTTATATGGAAGAACAAAAAATGGGTGCATTTTTAGCTGTAAATCAAGCATCAAACTTTCCTGCTTTTTTAGCACATTTAAGTTATAAGCCAAAAAAACCTAAGAAAAAAGTTGTAATAGTTGGTAAGGGGCTTGTATATGATACAGGAGGATTAAGTTTAAAACCAGCGGATTATATGACTACTATGAAAGCAGATAAAGGTGGTGCTTGTGCTGTGCTTGGTGCATTTTTATCTACTATAGAATTAGGACTTGATATTGAATTGCATGCTATAATGGGTATAACAGATAATGCTATAGGTAAAAATGCTTATCGTCCAGATGATGTTTTGATTTCTCGTGAGAAAAAGAGTATAGAAGTAAAAAATACGGATGCAGAAGGTAGGCTTGTGCTTGTTGATTGTTTGAGTTATGCACAAGATTTAGATGCAGATTTAATAATTGATTTTGCTACTTTGACGGGTGCTTGTGTTGTAGCACTTGGTGAATATACAAGTGGTGTTATGGGTTATAATGATGAGCTTAAAAATCAATTTGTAGAATCTGCTTTAAAATCAGGAGAATTAGCACATAGTTTGCCATTTAATTCTCATCTAAAAAAGCTTATAGAATCTAAAATTGCTGATGTTAATAATACATCAAGCTCTCGTTATGGTGGTGCTATTACTGCTGGATTATTTCTTGGTGAATTTATACGCGATGAATATAAAGATAAATGGTTGCATATTGATATAGCTGGTCCTGCCTTTGTAGAAAAAGAATGGGGTGTAAATCCATTTGGTGCAAGTGGTATAGGTGTGCGTTCATGCGTTGAGTTTCTAAGTGCAATTGATTAAATAATTTGTAGTGTATGGTAAATTTAATATTTAATTAATAAATATTAAATTTATTAAAGTGATAATTTATTTTTAATTATATATCTACATATAGAGTAATATAATATTGTAAGAAATATATTTACAAGATAGAACATTGTTTTACCATTATTATATTCAATTGCAATATCATTAAACAAACTACTTATTAAAGCAAAAATTATCATTAAAAGAATCTTTATGCCAAAATATGTTAAGATTCCAAAAAGCAATGTATATGTTTTTTTGCGATGTATTATAGCGGTTATCATAAATATATAAATTAATTCAGATAGTGTTAAAATTAGAAATATAAGCATGTATTCTAATGTATCTAAATTTGTGATGACATTTAATCTATTAAGTAAATTATCATAAGTTTTAGTTACAACAAATAGTAACCCAAACTCTAAAATACCTATGAACGCCCAAAGTAAAAAAACAAAAATTTTAGAAATAATAATAGAATCTAAATGAATTGGCAACGAATGAGTAAAATAGGCATATTTACCAAATACACCATGATAAAAGCTTATGGCAGCAGTAAGCACATATGTTATAAAAAATATAGAAAATGTAAATATTTGCATTAAGATTAGTAAAGCATATACAATATTATTTTCTTTACTTATCATTATTAATAAATTAAATACACTTATTATTATTGTTATAATAAGTAAAATTCTTGAAGACAGAAATTCATGTTTGCATATTTTTACAGAATCTAAAAATATTTTTGAAATTGAGTTATTCATTATTATCCTTTTTTAAGATTGTATTATATTCTAATTTTTCTTCATTTGCTTTTCTCATGGGTTTTATATTATTATCAGCAGCATAGTATCTAAAACTTTCTTCTAAATTATTAAATTCATATAACAATTCATCTTTTAGTCCAAATGCCATAGTTTTTTTATTTAAAAATAATGCTTTATTTAATACTGATTCTACGCTTGATATTAAATGTGTTGCAATTATTACTGCACCTTTATAACAATATTCACATATAATTTTAAAAATTTCATCACGACTAATTATATCAGCACCTGCTAAAGGCTCATCAAATATATATAAATCTGTTTTCCTAGATAACATAAGAGATAGGGCAAGTTTTTCTGCTTGTCCTTTCGACATAGTTCCAATTTTTTGATTTACAGAAACATCAAGTTTTTTAAAAATTTCTAATGCCCTATCTTCATTAAAATCATAAAAAAAATCTTTAAATAATTTTACACTTTGTAACGCATTCATATTATTGTATAGGAAACTTTTATCTGGTAAATATGAAATATGTTCTTTAAAAAATATAATTTGTTTTTTATTCTTTAAGTTATACCCTAAAAGTTCAACATCACCTGTGTAGTCAGAAATCATTGAAGTAATAATTTTTATAAGTGTAGTTTTTCCACCGCCATTTCTACCAAGGAGACCAAATACATCGCCTCTTTTTAACTCGAAACTAATATTATCAAGAGCTATAATATTTTCATATTGTTTTGATATATTTTTACATTGCAAAATTATTTCATTCAAATATTATCCTTATAAAATAAACTTATTTAATTAATTATAATTATAATAAGTAAATATATTCATATAGATTTATCGTTAATTAAGTAGATTATTTACTATCTGTATTTACAAAATATAAAAACAATATTTACAAATTAAGTTTTTTTTAAGTTTTTTTCTCTATAATTAAAGAAGTTTATGTGTTCTGTATCTATTAAGATTGCAGAGATATTTATATTAATGAGGTTTTTATATAATGAAAAAAATAAGTGTTGCTTTATGCCTTTTGCTTGCTAGTAGTAGTGCATTTGCAAATAACACGAACCTT
>JARIAP010000052.1 GCA_029257755.1 Helicobacter sp. | reverse complement strand
TATACCATTAAGAAGAGCACCGCCAAAGAAACCTGTATATACACCTGTAGAGAATGTATTTTCATTAATAAAATCAAACAAGAAATCACCATTTAAATCAGCCATAACACTTAGATTAACAGACATTCCACCATCACCACTTGTCCCACCTGTAGCTACTATACCTAATAATCCAAAATTAGCTATACTAGATAGATAGAATCTAGCACCCATTTGTTCAGAAAAATATGCTTGATAACCACCTTTAAAGCCAACCGCTAAAGAAGAGTTAAGTGATGGATTTTTGCTACCTGATGAAATCGCACCAGTAATTGAACCACCAAGATTCAAACCTACAAACGCACCATTATTGCTTTCACCCGCATATATACTTGTTGTAGCAAGTGATATAGCAACCATACTAGATAAAATTAATTTTTTCATTAAAATTCCTTTCAAAATGTATAAAATTGTCTATATTATACAAAAAAAAAAAAACAAAAAGCACAAGATTTTTAGTTATATTTTATGTATATTTTTTAATTTTTTACTATATGTAACATTTTATTAGATAAATTATTATATTTATTGTATTTAATATAATTCATTTGTGATTATATTGATTTAATTTATTATTTCAAAATATATTAATTTGATTTAATATTACAAAAGTAAAACTAGCTTTAATTTAAAGTATGATAAAATTATTAAAATTATTAAGTTTAATTCAAAGGAACAACAATGGAAGATAGTTTAATAATGAAAGATTATATAAGAGCTCATGGTGTTAGTAATGTATTGGATTTAGGACTTGATGAGTTAAAAGAAGAATATGAAAAAACCATTAGAGAAGGCATAAAATATTATAATGATTTATTGAGAGAAGATGATTCTAATTTAGAGTTTTTAGAATCAAAACAAAAAGATGTTATAAGTGTGCTTAAAAAAGCACAAACAACAGATGAAATTTATGAAATATTATATGAATTTCTCTATATATATACACCAACAGATTTAATCGCATTTATGGCAGAAATAAAAATGCCTGTTCCATATAATAGATTGCAAAAAATTATAGCCATTGTTCATGCAAGAGTTCAAGATGAGATTTTAGATGAAATAAAAAGAGATTTAGAATTTTTACCTCCGCAAGAAAGAGAAACACTAATTACATATTATGAAGGAATGAGGGATGATATTATATCGCTCTCTAAATTGCATAAAAAATATAAAAGTGGAGGAACTCTTGACTACCTTAGATCTATTGCTGAAGCAAAGCTAACAATAATGCAATCTTTTTTGGTTAAGGATCTAGAAACAGAATATAAACCATTTTATGATAATAGCAAAGAAAAAAGAACTCTTATTGGTAAGATTTTAGAGATAAGTGGTATTTATACGAAAAATGAACTTTTTAATATGAAGATTAATGAATTACAAGTTACATACGATGAAATTATGCAGCAAGTTTTGCAAAAAGAAAAAGAACAGCAAGTGATTAAAAAATATATTGAAATTTTCGAAGATTTTGCAGGTATATCTGAAGAAGAGTTTAAAAACTATTGTTATGAAATGCAGGATAATGTTACAGAAGAAATGATGGGAGAAATTATTAGCCATTTTACTACAAGAAACCATTTTATAACAAATAAAATCAATAATGTTTTATCTGGGCGAAGTCTTAGTAAAACTAGTTTTCATATTGAAAATTATGATAATAACTAAATATAAAGGATTTATATGGAGTTTGTAACACTTGCACATGGAAGTGGAGGAATAAATTCTGCTGATTTTGTGCAAAAAGTTTTTATGCCTTATTTTATGGATATTATGCCTTATGCAAATGAAGATTCTGGAATCTTTTGCAATGATAGCAATAAGTATGTAACAAGCACAGATTCATATATTATAACACCATTATTTTTTAGTGGTGGAAATATAGGTAAATTGTGTGTTTGTGGTAGTAGCAATGATGTTTCTATGATGGGTGGCAAACCATTATATATAAATATAGGATTCATTATAGAGGAGGGCTTTGAAGTTGATAAAATAAAACAAATAGCAAAATCTATTTCTATTGAATGCAAAGCATTAAATTTAAATATTTTATCTGCTGATACAAAGGTATTGCCAAGAATTGCAAAAATAGATTCAAATAATGAAGAAAAATCATTGTTTATAACAACTACTTGCATAGGACAACTTGAAAAAGAAAATATAAGTGCAAACAATTTACAAAAAGATGATTGCATTATATTAAGCGGGAAAATAGGCAATCATGGAGCAAGAATATTTTTAGAGCAAAATAAAATTGAAATTGATGGAAATATAAAAAGTGATTGTGCTAGTTTATATCCTATGCTTATGTCACTTTTTCAAAGTGAAATAACAATACATGCATTAAGAGATGCAACAAGAGGTGGCTTATCTAGCGTATTAAATGAATGGGCTATAAGCTCTAATGCGTGTATTGAAATATATGAAGAAAATATTGTTGTTGATGATGAGGTATATGGTGTATGCGAGATTTTAGGTTTAGAGCCATATGATCTTGCTAATGAAGGTGTGTGTGTTATATCTGCAAAAGAAGAAAATGCTAAAGATATTGTTAATATTTTACGCAAACATGAGTTAGGACAAAATGCAACTATAATTGGTAGGGTGTGTGAGACTTTTGATGTGTCAAATAAAACACAAGCAAATATTAAAAAGTCGTTAGATATTGCTTATAATAAAAAGGTTATTTTAAAAACAAAATATGGAAGTAAAAGATTCCTAGAATATCCACAAGGAGAATTATTGCCTCGTATTTGTTAATGAGAATGATAAGATTTCATTTAGAATATACTTTTATTAATATTAATTTATGTATAATATGTTTTTATTTTATGCAACGAGGGAACTTTATGTCAAATAAAAGCAATTTTATTATTTTTTTAAAAATTTATTTAATGTAGAAATTCCTATTTATGATAATGGGGGGGGGGGGGAACCTTTCTAAAACAAAGAACAAAAATAAACATAAAACTATCAAATATTTTATATATAAATTTATCTGCATATATATTTAATAATGGTGATTACCATGCAAAATAAATCACTGAAAAAAGTATGTATAGTTGCAGGAAATGGACCTAGTTTAAAAGAAATTGATTATTCATTATTGCCATTAGATTATGATGTATTTAGATGTAATCAGTTTTATTTTGAGGATAAATATTATTTAGGTAAAGATATAGATTCCGTGTTTTTTGTAAGACATGCTTTTTTTGAGTCCTATTATACACTTAGACATTTATTGTTAAATAAAGAATATAGCGTAAAGAATGTTTTTTGTGATCAAACATATAGTCACATTGATACATATTTTTCATTTATTGATATAGCACATATTTTTTTAAAAAATCAATTAAAAGACTTTTATTCTTTAATAAATCTTGAGCTTCTATATAATAATAGATATCCAACATCTGGGATTTATATGTGTGCAGTAGCAATTGCACTAGGATATAAGGAAATATGTCTTTGTGGAATTGATTTTTATGATAAAACAAAAGATTATTATGCATT
>JARIAP010000015.1 GCA_029257755.1 Helicobacter sp. | reverse complement strand
TGTATCATCGGCACATAGAACCCCAACAAGAACAAAAGATATAGTTATAGATTCTCAAGATCGTGGTGCAGAAGTTTTTATTGGTGCAGCAGGTATGGCGGCACATTTAGCAGGTGCAATTGCAGCACATACCCTAAAACCAGTTATTGCAGTCCCACTTGCAGGAGGTGTACTTGATGGTTTAGATGCACTTTTATCAAGCGTTCAAATGCCACAAGCAGTTCCTGTTGCTACAATGAGTGTAGGTAAAGCAGGTGCAATTAATGCAGCATTTTATGCTATGCAAATCTTAGCTTTATTGCCACAATATTCTTATTTATCAAGAATGCTTGAAGATGAAAGAAATGATCGGGCATATAAATTAGAGCAAGATACGCAAGACATTCGCAAAGAAATAATTAGTAGTTAATGAAAGGAAAATTATGGCAGAACGAGGTAGCACTAATTTACAGGGTTTCAAAACTATAAGAGAAATGCAAGAAAGTTTTCAAAATACACAAGATTTACAAAACGAAAAGATTATATTACAAGAACGAGTGCAAGAAACACAAAAAATACTAAGTGGTGAAGCAAATAAAGAAGTAATAAAATCACAACAAGACTTTCCAAATATAGCAAATGCAAAAACAATTAAAGAGAGTATGGAAGATTGGATTGATGATGAACATATAAAGTTAGATAACAATAAAGATGCACAAAAACAATCAATAGATAATCTAGTATCAAACTCTTTATCAAAAGATAATGTAACGATATTAAACTCTAAGAATGCGAATGCAAAAATTAATCAACAAATAAATAATTCATTGAATAATGAATCTTTGCATATACAAAACCAGCAAAGAACTAAAGCAATAGAAAACAAACAAGCATCTAATAATAAGGTAATACAAGAAGAATTGTTAAACATAGAATCTGATGTTATAGAATCAAAACAAGAAAAATATAAACAAATTGTTGAAAATAACTCATCAAACAAGCAAGAAACTTGGTTGCTTTTAGATGAATTTTTGCGACTTTCTGGTTTAGAAAAAGAAAAAGTAGAAGAATTAATAAATGATAAAGTTATTAAAAGTAAGGAAGAGGGGGGAAGAATATATGTTGAAGCTAGCACAGGAACTTCAGCACTTATAAAGAAAGTAGAAAATAGACTTGTATCTATTGATATGAATGGAAATGCACTTGATCCTGTATTTGTAGAAAAAACTATTGCTACCATTTTAGGATTGCATGATAAAGTGTTAAGCTCTAAAGATGAAACAATTTCAGCTTTTAAAAGTGAGAATAGCTTTTTAAAAGAAGCTCTTGTTTCTATGCAAGAAATTTATGATGATGATAAAAAGACGATTGAGATATTAAGGCAACAATTGCAAAAAACTCAAGAAGAAGTTGAATTTGTGAAAAGGAAATATAAGCTTATGTGGGGAAAAGTTAGTAATAGCACAACTTGATTTTAACTTTTAATATTCTTTGTTTATTAATTTCGCTATTTTGGCAATATTTTATAGTTTTTAATGTAATAGCAAATTTAATAATATAAATAAATACAATTTTATAATTAATTATTAATTTTATAGTTCATAGTTTATAATTGATTGTCAAAAATAAAAATTTCTGTTTATTTTATGTATATTTATTGTTTTACCTTGACTTTATAGTTTATATTTGATAAAATAGGAATTTGTTTTTAGGTCAGGGTAGCTCAGCTGGTTTAGAGCGCTGGTCTCATAAGCCGGAGGTCGGGGGTTCAAGTCCCCCCCTTGACACCATTTTATTTTATTTAGCTTTTTTTATTTTCAATATAAATCTAGTTTTTTATTATTATAAATGTTTATAAAAAATTTGAGTAAGTTTTTTACAATAGAGCTTTAATTTATGATAATTTTTAGTTTTTTAATTATCAATTTTTATATTCTTTGCTTATTTATAATTGATTGTGTATCGTAGTATCTAAAATTATTAGTTTTAAAGTATAATATTAATTTTAAGTTAAAATGTTTTAAAAAATTATTTATAGCGATTGATTCATATTTGGCTATAAAATATACAATATTATTTAAGTTCTTAATAATTTTGCTATACAAATATTTTAGTTAATAAATAATTGCAATAAAAATCTTTATTTCATGTTAAAATTACATAATAGATTATCAATAAGGTAAATATATGTCATTTTTTAGAGAATCTTGTAAAGATTTTGAATCTTATTTATATGAGCACAAACCAAATATACAGAGTTTTCATCCATATTTTGAAACAGCATTTTGGGAAATGGTAATAAATGGAGGCAAAAGGTTTCGTCCTAATTTATTGCTTTGTGTTGTATGTTCAAAAGCAGAAGAGCAAGTTTTAAATTCTTTTGATGTCTGTCTTGCTATAGAATGTTTGCATACATATTCTCTTATACATGATGATTTACCTTCAATGGATAATGCTAGTTTAAGACGCAATCATGCTACTTTGCATTGCAAATATGATGAAGTAAGTGCAATTTTAGTTGGTGATGGATTAAATACTTATAGTTTTTATTTATTATCACAGGCAAAATTTGCACCTAGCATTAAGATAAGTTTAATTGAATGTTTAAGTAGTAATGGCGGGATTAATGGAATGATAATAGGGCAAGCCCTTGATTGTTATTTTGAAAATAAGAAGCTTTTATTAGAGGAATTGCAATTTATACATAAGCATAAAACTGCAAAACTTATTGCCGCTAGTTTAAAGATGGGTGCAATAATTTCAAATCTTAGTATAAATTTACAAGATATACTTTATGATTTTGGACTTGATTTAGGGCTTTATTTTCAAATAAGAGATGATATTATAGATTTTGTGCAAGATGAAAAAATATCGGGAAAAACTACTAAAAATGATTTACATAAAAATAGCTATGTAAATATAATGGGGATTGAAAACGCACAAAAAACTTTGATTCAGCATGAAAAAAAACTTAAAGATAAACTACAGAATATAAAAAATAGTAATCTTATTTTAACATGTGATTATTTAGAAGAGTTGATTAACCCATATTTTAAACCTATTAAATAATATAATAAAAGAGGATAATATGTATGTTAGTAAAGATGACTTTAAATTTAATTTGAAAAAGATAGATTCTTTATTATTAAGTTTTTATGAAAAAGATGTTATAAGAAGTGCATATTACAACCATATTAATCAAACACCAATTCCTAAAATAGCAAATTATATATTAAGCAAACATAAAATTAGTTTTAAAGATGGTAATATAATTATAAATGATATTGAGGCAAGAAAAAGTCAATATAAAAGACAACATGAATCAATGGATATATATTCTAAAGATTTTTTAAAGGAATATATAAATACACAATCAAATATATTATATACATTTATAAAAGAAGTAGATAAATATAAAATTGAAGTTCAACAACATTCAAAAGATTCCAAAGAAGTTTTATCAAAGTGCTTTAAGAGTAATGAGTATTCATATAATATGATTTTAGATATGATAAATAATATAGATGAAAAGATGGAAAAATATTCAAGTATGTTTAATAGCTTTTTAAAGCCATTTTTAGAATCTTTTTACGATATGCAAGTAGATAATAGAAAAGAAATCTTAAACAAAAGTAATGAATTTTTAAACAAAATAAAAGATACAAGAGATTGTAGTTTTTCTCTATATATAAAAATTTTATCAATCAAAGCACATAATGAAATATCAAGAGATGATTCTACAATAAAACACATACAAGATACAATTGATAAGCTTGATAAATATACAAAAATTTAATTTTTAATTGTTTGCACCCCAACCAAACTTTTCTTTGAGTCTAACAAAATAAAAGTTTGGTATAATTTCAACTAAATTAGCATTGTGTTGTGCGACTTTTATGCAAATTACGCTATTTTGTGGCACAGATATTCTTTGTTGCCCATCGCATATTAAAGCCCCAGCAGTTTTAAATTTAAAGCTAATAGTAAAAGAATCATCAAGTATTATTGGTCTTTGTGTGAGTGAATGCGGACACACAGGAGTTAATAAAACATTGCGACATTTAGAATATACTAAACTACCACCAGCAGAAATATTATATGCACTTGAACCAGTTGGAGTTGCAACAAGCAGTCCATCAAGTCTATAATGGTTAAACAATACACCATTAATTGAAGCTTCAAGTTCAAGCATTCCACTAACACCTTCTCTTGAGAGTAAAAATTCATTTAGGGCTACAAATGGCTTCATAATTTCTAACCCAACACTCTCTTGAACATATCCTTCAAGCATTAAATGCTGATTTATAGAATAGTTTCCAGATTTAATATTTTCTATAATGTTTGAAATTTCATTTGGCATAGCAATTGTTAAATATCCTAATCTACCAGAATTAATACCAAGTATAGGCACATTGCTACCATAGCTTTGTCTAGCAACAGACAATAATGTCCCATCTCCACCTATACTAAACAGCATATCTGCGTGTTCACAAATATATTGTATATCATAACTTTCTATATTTTCTGATAAATTTAACATCCTAGCACCAGAATACTCCAACATTACTTGAATCCCAGAATCTTGCAATTGTCTTTGTATATCTATAAATATTGGTTTTATATGTGTGCTTTGTGGTCTTAACACAATACCAACATTTTTTACCTTTTTATTGACTTTACACATGTAATCTCCAATTTATGGCTTTAATAATCATGTTGTCCTAAATATTTAATTTTTTTATATGCTTCTGTTATTTGTTGAAATCTTGCTGTGTTGCTTAATAAGGCATTATCATTTTCACCATAAAAATTATCTGGATGATATTCTTTTGCTAATTTTAAATATCGTCTTTTTACAAGTTCAAAATCATCTCCAAATTGAGAATCTAATATAGCATAACATTGTCTTAGTGCTTTTTCTTCTGCTGTGAGAAAAGAAAATTCATCTGCATTAAAATCGTTATACTCAAACGATAATACAATATTATGTATTATTTTATTTCCTATAAAACTCATTATAGTTTCCCAAAAATATTCATTATCAGATTGCAAGTATATTTCATTTTGACTTGTTCCTATATAATGATTCCCAAACATAGCTTTTATGTATCTCTCTGCTACACGATTTCGTTTGCTTAATGTCAATACAATTCTTGAAGTTCCAATCATTTGTATTTTTACCTTAATTTTCTCTAGTAAATCTGTTGATTTTACCATTTTGATTCTTATTGGTAAATAACTATGAGCTAGAGCATATTCCAAATCATCATTTGTATTAGGTGAGTCTATATCTTGATTGTTTGTTGCATGATAACACCAATTTATAAGATAATTTTTCTTTATAATTTCACCATCATCAAGTATTAAAACAGAGCTAGAAAGTCTATAATTACGGCTAAAATGTTTTTTTGCATAGGATAATACTTTAGATAAAATCTTACTATCTTGAGCAAGTTTAATTTGCACATATTTATCGCAACAAGAAACCATCATGCACCCTACATAAAACAAAAATTAACTTAAGGATAACTAATAAAAAACACAAAATCATTATATCAAAAAATACATAAATTTATATGTTTTATTAGCAATGTAATTAAAAACACATTGCAAAAATATAAAATATTTATAAATTAATATATACTTAATACTTAGCATTTTTCATTCCAAATATTATATTATAATTTAAAGTATTTCATATGTTGCTTTAGTATATTAGAAATTTCTTCAAGCTTACAAATAGTTTCATTTGTGTTTTTTAATGACTTACCTGTTTCTATAGATAAATTAGATATATTTTGCATATCTTGAGAAATACTATCCATTGTAACTTCTTGTTGGCTTGAAGATGTGGCAACTTCTTTAGCTTTTGTAAGAGAATCTTGTGCCTGTGTTTGTATTTGATTTAATAAAGAAACAGAATTAAGGATTAATTCTTGTCCTTTTTCAATTTGAGGTATAATAACTTCAATAGATTCCACAGAAGTTTGAATTCCATCTTGAATTGATTGAATAATTTTTGCTATTTCACTTGTGCTATTTGCCGTTCTTTCTGCTAACCTTCTAACTTCATCTGCAACTACTGCAAAGCCCCTACCATGTTCTCCTGCCCTTGCTGCTTCTATTGCTGCATTTAAAGCTAATAAATTTGTTTGGTCTGCAATTTCTGCTATTAAATTTGCACTAGTGCTAATTTCTGTAGATTGTTGTTGTAATCCACGCATATTTGCTGCAGAATCATTAATTAATGTAGTCATTTTTCCAATTTCATTTGCTGTATTATTTATTACTTTAACGCCTTCAATAGAAAGTTCAACATTTTTTAATGCGTTTTTTTCAGATAATTTTGCTGCATTTGAAATTTCTGAAATAGCACTATTTATTTCATGTATTTTTGTGGCAACTACAGATGATTTTTGAATTTGAGTTTCAGAAGCTTGTTGTGCTTCTTGAGAAGCCATTGAAACTTGATATGTTGCTTCATTTATTTGATTTGATGATTTCATAACAGCTTGTATAATTTCTTTTAATTTATCTTGCATAGAAGAAATTGATGCAAGCATACTTTCTTTTCCTTTAAATGTAATTTGTTCTTTTAAATTTCCATTTGCAATTCTTGAAACTGCATTAGATGCGAAATATGGCTCTCCACCAAGTGAATTAAGCAAACTACGCATTATATAAATAGCAATTAAGATTCCAAAAATAATGCTAGAAAAAACAAGAACAAAAAGTATAATCTTAAAATCATCTACTGCTTTTCTAAGTTTATTTGTTAATATTTGATTTTTATTTTCTTCTAAGTCAATAAAGCTATTGATTTGTGCTAACCAAGATACTAAAATTGGTGTTATTGCATGTAATTCCTTTATAGCAAGCTCATCTTGTTCATTTTTCTTTAATTGTATAATATTATTTATTAATGGTAATGCCATTGTGTTTGTTGATTGTATTTGACTATAAATATTTTTTTCTTTAGAATCAAACATATTTTTTTGTAAAAAATTAATTTCCATGTTATTGGCATATTGTGTATAAAATTCTTGTAGCTGAATAATATTTTTCTCTAAATTTGCTATTTGAGATGCATCTCCTTTATGCGTAAGTACAATATCCCTAATAGCAATGGATCTATCGTGTACGCTACCCCTAAAGTTAATAGCATATCTTTGCTTTAAGGCATTAACATCGTTTATTTTACGCAAACTATTTATAGTAAAATTTACATTTATGAGACTAATTGTGGCAATTATACATGTAAATAATAATAGTATGCCAAAGCCAATTCCAAGCATAATACCAACGCCTAATTTTTTTGTTTTGTTTTCAATCTTAGAATTCATAAATACCCCCTAAAAACAAAATAAAATACAAAATAGTTGATAATTAATATACAAAATTATTAAATAAATAAGATTTTAAATTATATCATTTTTTTATAAATTAATTTTAATATCATGTATTTAATTATAATGTGGCAATATATATAATTTAGATTAAAATTAAATATTAAAAATAAACCAACATACATTTAATTATCACTTAAATTTATGATAATAAAACTACATTTAAGTGATATAATTGGTATTTTAAAAATATGTTTTACTAAAGTAGCAAATATAAAAGGAATATAATGCAAAGAGATATTAATAAATATGCAAATGACTATTTAAC
>JARIAP010000175.1 GCA_029257755.1 Helicobacter sp. | reverse complement strand
TATTATTCCTGTTATTATATTAATCGTATTTGTAGCAAGCTTTAAACAGGCGTTTTTATCTCAAGCTACATAATATTAGATGGCATTTGTAATATTAAATTAAACTTATATTGCAAATGCTAAGATACAGCAATACTAATAACATTAATATACAATCCTATATATTATCTATATTATCAAACTTAATACGCTATGTAAATATTTATATAAACATTAAAATTGCTTAGAATCATTATGATATAATAATATTATTTTTTATAATCAAGGTATTTCAATGGATAATATAAAAATATTTAAAAATGCTAAAGTTTTTACTCATAGTAATGGATTCACAGAGAAAAATATATGTGTAACAAATGGCATAATAACAAGCATTATAAATAATGATGAATTAGAAAAATTAAAAAAAGATTTTGAATTTAACAATAAAGAAGAAATTGATTGCAATGGATATGCTATATTACCAAATTGCATTGATATAAATATATTCCCACTTGATAAAAAATTAAACTCAAAAAATATACATTCTTTAGCACAGAAAGCCCTAAAAGGTGGAATATCAACGATTTTTTTAAATCCATATACGCAACCAAGCATTGATAATGAGGCTATGAATGCACTAATACAAAGTATAGATAATCACAATAAAATAAATATTTATCCTCTTATTGCAAGCATAAATTCAAAGGGAGAGTTAAATAATATAGATACACTACATGGGTTAAATAATAATGCAAAAGCAATTTTTAGTAATTCTACTATTGGTTCAAATTTATTATACCAAACAATGCAATATTCAAAAATGCTTAATTTACCACTTTGTGTATTTGCCTTTGATTTTAATATAGAACAAGGTGTAGCCTATGAAAGTGCATTTGCAAGAGGATTAGGATTGCCTATGATAACTCCTATTGGACAAATAAAAGAAGTAGCAAAAATTAAAGAAATGGCTAAGTTTTTAGATATTGAAGTTATATTTGCTTTAATGAATATAGCATATTGTTTTGATATGATATGCCATGAAAAAAATATGTATTCACAAGTTGGATTACCACATCTAATATTCAATGAAAGAAGTATAAAAAAATATGATACAAGATATAAACTTATGCCACCTATATTAACAAGAAGCAAAAAAGAAAAACTAATAAGAAGATTACAAGAAGGTAAAATACATCTTTTAACAAGTATGCAAAATGAGGTATCAAAACAATTTAAGGAACAAGTATTTGAAGATGCACATGCTAGTGTATCTGGAATTGAATATTTCTTTAGTTTAGCATATACGCTTTTAGTCAAAGATGGAATTATACCTATGAATGAACTAATTAATATTACTAGCACAAATGCTAGTAAATTAATGAAATTAAATAAAGGCGATATACAAAAAAATATGGATGCTGACTTTATGCTTATTGATTTAGATTCTAAATACACAATTAATGATCCCATGAGTTTATATGATGGTATAGAAGTATATGGAAACATTAAAAGCGTTATTATAAATGGTGTAATACATGAAATATCTTGATAAATTTAGTTATATTATTTTTTAATAGAGTTATGATTACAATTCTTTTTAATACTATTTAAAAATAAATTTAGTTAAAAATATTTTTTATTCTTTTCATTCAAAGTAAATTTAATTTACTTTAATATATGCGTTAATAATTACAATAATAAAAATAGGTAAAATAATTAGTTTATATAGCATAACTACTATTTATCGTAATAATTTTTTAAATAATATTGCTTTTTCACATGAATAATATAACATAAAACTATATTTTTAAACACAAAAATGATTTAAGATAATAATATTATAAATATTTACTGCATTGTATTGATAATTAAAAAATAATATTGTATTTCTACAATCAAGGCACATAATTTGCTTTTACAATATAGATAATTTATATGTGGGTAATAAATGAAAAATCAATATACTTTAAAATCAACTATTAATAATGATCATAAAACGATTTGTCAAGATAATCAAAAAGTTATATTTGAAAAGATTGATTCTATTTTTGCTAAGATTATATATAAAAATGTAATTTTAGACAATGATTCTAATAAAAATAACGGCTTGTTTGCATCTCATGTAAAAGGGCTAAACATTCTTAGTAAAAAAAGTCTTTTTATAGATTATTCAAATGATGAAGCAATAAAAAAATACAATCAAAAAGCAAATATGCAAACAAAAGTAAATATTAATGAAGTAGTATTGCAAATGCAACAACAAAATGCGAAAACATTATCAAAACATTTAAATGCAAAAACAAAAAGTAAAATAGATGAAAAATTTAATAATCACAATATATTTAATGCCTTACAAAAAAATAATTCATCAAATAAAAGTTTTTTTGATTCAAATCTAATTGATTTAAAAAATATAATTGCCCCATTAAATATAAATAAACAAGATAACGAAATACAAAAAGATAAAACAAACAATGATAAAAAGGCTATTTTAGTACTTGTAAATCCATATAAATTAAGAAATTATTCTTTTGTAATTCCAGAATATTTAACATTAATTTTAAATATAACAAAAACTAGTAAAATACTTGTTTATTGTCCGCTTGATTTAAATAGTCCGCTTGAATCTTCAGAAATAAACTATCTTTTTCCTATTATATTTAATACAGAGGTGAAACTTGCAGCACAAATTCCATTATCAATAATGGATTATCCAGATTTTAATAAACAAAAACTACTTGATTTACTTATAAAATAACTATTATATATTTTTTAGTTATCGATAAAATAGCACCAATTAACATAGCAAAGGTTTTTGTATATGCTAATGGCACAAATAATTTCTCTTCTTGCCCACTTAATGCAAAAAT
>JARIAP010000142.1 GCA_029257755.1 Helicobacter sp. | reverse complement strand
ATGGTAAGCCTATAGTAATTGATACGATTTTAATTTCTACTCAACATAGCCCAGAGACTTCACAAACTCATTTAAAAGATGCAGTAATTGAAGAAGTAGTTCAAAAAGTTATTCCAAAGGAATACTTAAATGATAATATAAGATATTTTGTAAATCCAACAGGAAAATTTGTTATTGGTGGTCCGCAAGGTGATGCGGGTTTAACAGGGCGTAAAATAATTGTTGATACTTATGGTGGTAGTTGCCCTCATGGTGGTGGTGCATTTAGTGGTAAAGATCCAAGCAAAGTAGATAGAAGTGCTGCTTATGCTGCAAGATATGTTGCTAAAAACCTTGTAGCAAGTAATATATGTGATAAAGCAACAGTTCAACTTGCTTATGCTATAGGAGTCGTAGAACCCGTATCTATATTAGTAGATACTCATGGCACAAGCAAAGTAGCAGATTCTAAAATTGTTGAATGTGTAAAAAAAGTTTTTCGATTAACACCAAAAGGGATTATAGATTCTCTTAATCTATTGCGTCCTATATATAGACAAACTGCTTCTTATGGACATTTTGGTAGAGAATTGCCAGATTTTACATGGGAAAAAACGGATAAAGTAGAATTAATTAGAGATTTTTGTGGATTAAAGTAATTATATATTATAAATATTTGATTAAAATTTATTTGCTTTATGAAATAAATAAAATTGTCTTATATTGATAAATATACTAACCTTAAATTTAACCAATATAAACTATTTCTTGTGTTTTACTTTTGTTAAAACAAATATAACATTATTTAATGTAAATAGAATTAAAGAGAGATTGCTATGAAAATTTTAGATATATATAATATATTAGACAATTTAAGTCCATTTGAATTACAAGCAAAGTGGGATAATAGTGGTTTAAATATAGGTAGTTTTGATAGTATATTTGAAAATGTATATGTTGCTTTAGAAATAGATTCTAATATATTAGAATCTATTAATCCAAAAAGTCTTGTTATAGTGCATCATCCAATAATATTTAAGCCCTTAAATACATTTCATATAAACTTATATCCTTGTAATCTAATCTCTACCTGCATGAAAAAAGATATTTATGTTATTGCAATGCATACAAACTTTGACAAAACGCATTTAAATAATGCTTTTGCAAAAAGTTTATGTTTAGAGAAATTAGGATATGAATATAATAGAGAACAAGATTTTAGTATTATCTATACTAATAATAGTGAATCTAATTTAACCCCAAATTTTTTAGCTAAATATTTAAAAGATATACTAGATTTATCTATTGTGCGTTATTCTAATGCTTACAATATAATAAATGAAATTTATATTACATGTGGTAGCAATGCTTCTTCATATTCTATTGCTAAATATGGGGATTGTATTATTACGGGGGACATTAAATATCATGATGCCATGATAGCAAAAAGCAATAATATAAGTTTTGTTGATATACCACATTTTGAAAGTGAGTGTATTTTTGCAGATTTAATCACAAAAATTTTACAAAAACATAATATTCAAGCTATAATTTCAAATCCACATAATCCATTTCACTATGTTTAGGAGATTTTAATGAATAAGAATCTAAAAAAACTTATAGAAGTAAATTTATTAGATTTAGAAGTATCAAAATACAATCCGCTTATTGAAGATAAGAAAGCACCAATGTATGCTAAAATAGATGAAAAAACAAATTCTATAAAAGAGAAACAAGAATTACAAATAAAAATTGAGCAAAATCAAGAAATACTTAAAAAAAATAATGAAGAACTTGCATCTATTTCTGCTGATATTGATAAGATTAAAGCAAGAATTAAAGAAAGTAAATCAGAAAAAGAAATGAAAAATCTTGATATGGAAGAAGGTATATTGCGTGAAAAAAGCATGAGCTTTAATAATGAAATAGAATTTCTTGAAAAAGAAATAAAAGTAGCAGAAGATAAGATTATAGAGATTGATTCTAATGTTATAAAGCTAGATCAAGAAATTTTAGATATGGAATCTGGATGTAAAGGAGAAGTTGATAAAATTAAAGCAAAGCAAGATGAAATAAGTGCTAAAAGACAATCTGTTGCTCTTGAAATGGAAGCAACAGTTTTAAGGCTTTATGAAAAAATTAGAAAATGGGCTGGTAATTCAAGTGTTATTGCAATTTACAAAGAAGCTTGTGGCGGTTGTTTTATAAAACTTAATGATAAAAATATATCTGATATTAGAAAAGGAGATGAAATAATACATTGCCCACATTGTGGTAGAATACTATATGATGCAGAAATGCTAGAAAAATAATGTAAAATGACTTTTTTATATTATGTGTTAATATGTATAGTGCATATAATATCTCTCCCATTTCTTTGTTTGTTGTCTTTTAAACAAAAATATAATAGAAGTATTCCATTTAGATTTATATTTCCATTAAATCATTCAAAAGAACATTATGATATATGGTTACATGCTTGTTCTGTTGGAGAAGTTAAATCATTACAAAAATTAATAGAATCTATACCACTAGATAAATCGTTATTTATTAGTGTTATAACTCAAACAGGGTTTAATCAAGCAAAAAAACTATATAGCAATAGGTTAAACACAACAATACAATATTTACCATTTGAAACTTTTATACCTTTTGTATCTCCATCTTGCAATAAACTTTTTGTTTTTGAGGCTGAATTGTGGCTTATGCTTTTTGTTCATGCAAAAAACAAGGGTGCTGTTACAAAACTTATTAATGCAAGAATTTCTACAAGAAGTTTCAAGCGTTATCTTAGATTTAAATTTTTTTATAAACATATATTAAAATATATTGATTTTGTATTGTCTCAAAGTGATAATGATAGTAATCGTTTAAAGATATTAGGGGCAAATAATGTAGAAACTTTAGGGAATATTAAGATTACAAATAAAATTCAAGTTAATAAAAACTATGATAAACCAAAAAGATTAATAATTGTTGCTGCTAGCACACATGAAGGCGAAGAAGATATTATACTTAAATCATTTAAAAAAGTTAATCAACTATGGAATATGTCTAATAATAAAGATTCCATGCAATGTAAATATGAATGTAATCAATGGATTAACAATAAATATAATTCAAAAAGAATTGAAAAAGATAATAGTAATGTTTTGTTTGTTATTGTCCCAAGACATCCTGAGCGTTTTGATGAGGTATATGATATTTGTAATAAATATTTTACTACAATTAGATTTAGCTCTTTTAAATCTAAAAGTAAAATAAAATTAGATAATATTAAAGAAAAAATTTTATTAGTTGATTCTATGGGAGAATTAATTAATTTCTATGCAATAAGTGATATTGTTATACTTGGTGGTGCATTTGCTATGCTGGGAGGACACAATCCATTAGAGGTAGCACATTTTGATAATGTGTTAATAAGCGGAACTAATATTTTTAATCAAAAAGCACTTTTTAGTTATGTATATAATTATTATTTAATTAATCAAGATGATTTATATAAAATCATTATTTCATATAAAGAACTTTATTTATCTGCAATTAATGAAGAGTTTAGCAATAATATTATAGAAAAGATTCTTAACTAAAATTATTTTATGTTAAATATCTTGTATATTTTATTAAATTATGCTATATATATAACTACATAAAATTTATTTTAATGGAATATGATTTGTTTCTTCAAATAAAACATAAATTCTTTCATTTTGAAATATACTTTGTATATTAATTATTATATCATGTGGCATTTTAGAATCTATTATTATAATAGGATTTATACTTTCTATACCACATAAACCCTGCCTTAAATGTATTTCTTTTATATAATCTGGAGGATTTTTAATACATTGTGATGTGTTTTTGTAATTTGTGTTAAAAAAGAAGTTAATAGTATTTATATCTAAAAATATGCTATCATCTTTTTGAGAAAATCCAATTAATACATTAGAATCCGTCTTATATATATACTCTTTATTTTCAAGGAAATATATTTTGTCTTTTGTATCCATATTACTTAATTGGGTTTGAAATATTTGATAAAAGTTATTTAATTTTGGTTTAGCCCATGTTATTTTACCACTTTTAACATTTTTTTTAGATGTAGAACGAGCTAATATATATGATGGAATCACTTCTTTTTTATGTAATAATTTTCCATTAAGTGTTCTCCATACTAGATTTTCTTGTTGAGTTATAATATACCCATTTCCATTTTTTTCAAGTAAATCTCTTTTTGCAAAAACTTTTGTTCTTGCTTCAATGCTACCGGGTAAAATTTGATGTCCTATATTGCTCACAAGTTCTAATGAGAATCTATTTTGCTTTTCTCTTTGTTGCTTTAGGGCGAATTGACAACCACAATAATTCTGTCTATAAAGATTATCTGCTTTTGCTAACTCATTTTGTTTATTTACCCCACCATTTGCACGAACATTTATTTTTATAAATTCTAAATTATTACTTTTTGCTATTATATCACCTTGACTATATAAAATATGTTGTTCTTTCATAGGACTACTTAGAAGTGTTGTTGTAAATTTATTGATATTTAATTTTTTTGCTAATTGTGCTGTTTTTAATAATCTTGTATCAAAGCACACATTGCATCTATCGCCTTTTTCTTTAGCATCTTCTAATCCTTTTACTTCATTAAGCCATGAGGTTAGATTGTAATCACCTTCAATTAATTCTATATTTAACATATTGCAACTTCGTTTTACATCTTGTAATCTTAAATCATATTCTTCTTTTGGGTGAATATTTGGATTATAAAAAAATCCTACTAGATTTTCATTTGGATAAGCTTTATGTAATTCTCTTAGAAAATAATGGCTATCAACACTACAACATATATGAACTAACATATCTACTCCTTATTTCATTTCTTATATGCAAAGAATATATAACCGCCTAAGCCAATAGCAACAACAAGCACTAAAAAAATAATCAATATATCATCTAAAATTCCCACAATTAATCCTTTATTCATAAATGTGCTTAATATAACTATTTAATAAGCGTTTATATACTTTATATTTTTTTATAATTTTTCTAGAAAGTAAATTATATAGTCTCAATACTTAAAAAGTAATATAAAATTTCTAAAATTTAGTTTAATTTTCAATATCTCAATTTATTATTTATTATAAAATATAATAAATTTTGAT
>JARIAP010000157.1 GCA_029257755.1 Helicobacter sp. | reverse complement strand
CTACACCAAGATTTGGTATAAGTGTTGTAAATTCATAATTTGCTATTTTTGGGCAAGAGTTTGTAATAGTTGAAATTAAACTTGATTTACCGACATTAGGAAAACCAACAAGAGCTACATCTGCAATAAGTTTCAATTCTAAATTTATATGCAATTCTTTACCTGCTAATCCTTTTTGCGCATAAGTTGGGGTTTGATTTGTAGAATTTTTAAAATGCGAATTACCAAGCCCACCTTTACCACCAGATAGAATCTTTACCTTAAATCCATCATCTATTAAATCAAACAATATCTCATTGTTATCTTTATTGATAATTTGAGTTCCGGGTGGAACTTTTATTATAATATCTTTACCTTTCTTACCATTACGATTTTTACCCTCACCTGGTGCTCCATTACCAGCTATATATTTCTTATGTCCGCGAAAGTTTGCTAATGTAGAGGTATTCTTATCTACTAAAAAATACACATCACCACCACGACCACCATCACCACCATCAGGACCACCTTGTATTATAAACTTTTCTCTTCTAAAACTAACAGCTCCAGCACCACCATGCCCAGAAGCAATAAAAATTGATACACTATCTATAAACATACAAACCCTTATGTTATTTAAATAATCATGCAATTTAATTTGCATAATTTAAAAATATAAAATAAATCTAAAATAATAATAGTAGTAAATAATCTATATTATTAGAAGTTATTAAATATTTTGCTATAAAATATTAATAATAAAAAAATAATATAATTAAAATTTTATAGCTATTCTATCAAAAATATTTTATTGTATAGCTTATTTAGAAATATTTATTAATAATAACTTATATTGAATTAAAAACTATAATAAATATTCAATAAAGCTAATTTGGATAAATATTTATAGGTATTAAAGTTTAAGTTGTATTTTTTATATGTTATAATTAAAAGATACAATAGTTTTTTAATAAATTAAGGAAAAAATATGATAAATATTTACACTAAAACAAGTAGTGGTTTGGTGCAAAAAATAATATTTAACGAAGAAGATAGTATATTGCCAGAAAGTATTTTATGGATAGATTTACTCCATCCAACAAACCACGAAATGAATTATATAATCAAAAAATATAGCTTAGATATTCCTACTCAAGAAGAAAGAGAAGAGATTGAATTTAGTGCAAGATATTGGGAAGATAATACATCAATAACAATCAATACACATTTTCTAATGCGTGTTACAGGTGAAAGTAATGAACTAAAACTAATAAACGAAACAATTACTTTTATGACAACACAAAATAGACTTTTCACTATCAGGTTCAATGAATTTAAAATATTTGAAGATATGCAAACAAGGATTCTAGCAAGTCCTAAAAACTTTGAAGATGGATATGATGTGCTTGACAAAATGTTTGAAATAAGAGTAGAGAAAGATGCAGATATATTAGAATGGATTGATAAAGAAACACGAAAACTTAGAATCAATGTTTTAGAAGATAAAAGCGAATACACATATGATAAAATGCTAAGGGGTATATCAAGTCTTCAAGAATTAAATATGCGTGTAAGAGATTCCTTATTTGATAAACGAAGAGCGATAACTTCACTTATAAAAAGCGATAAAATAGATAGTGATATAAGAAGAAATCTAACTATTGTATTAAAAGATTTAAATTCTCTTGTAGAATTTAATGTGGCACAATTACACATACTAGATAACATACAAACTATACTTGCAAGTCAAATCAATATAGAACAAAATAAAATAATAAAACTTTTCACGGTGGCTACCGTAGCAATGATGCCACCAACACTAATTGGAACAATATATGGCATGAACTTTGATATTATGCCAGAATTAAAATGGGAGTATGGATATCCACTAGCAGTATTTATAATGATTATATCAACTATACTACCACTTGTAGCATTTAAGAAAAAGGGGTGGCTATAAGATAAGTTTTATGGTATTTATATAGATTAATTTCACAATGTTTAATACATTAAATAATTAATTAAAAATATTTAGATTCTTCAATATACAAAAAATTAATTTTATATACTATTATCAAAATTTCTTTTTATTTACATCTTCTAAAATTCTAATTGCTATAGAATCTACTGCATTGCTTACTTCTTGTGATTGATTGGCGATTTCTGCATTTTGTTGTGTAATAGAATCTAATTTAGATATAGTTTCATTTATTTGGCTAATTCCATCTGTTTGCTGTTTAATTGATTCTGCAACATCATTTATACTCTGTACCAATAGATTTGTATTTGATTCAATCTCTCCTAAGCTTTTTTGTGTTCTCTCTGCTAGTTTTCTAACCTCATCTGCAACTACTGCAAAACCACGCCCATGTTCCCCTGCCCTTGCTGCTTCTATTGCAGCATTAAGTGCTAATAAATTTGTTTGATCTGCTATATCTCTAATTATTTCTATTACATTTTTAATATCTTCACTTTGGTGTATTACTTCTTCTGTTTTACTACTTACACTTTGCATAGATGAAGTTATCTGTTCTACTGAAGATGCTGTTTGTTGAAGTGAATCTGCTTGTGTATTTGAACTTTGAGTTAATGTCTGAACTGCATTTTCTAATTCTTTTGATTTAATCTCTAATTCTTTAGCATATTGAAATGATACATTAAGCATATTAGCTATAGAATCTCCTAATCCATTAATCATTTTTTCTAATCCTTGTGGATTTTCAACTCTTGGTGTAAAGTCATTTTGCTCAAAAGAATCAAATACCTTCTTAGAATCTGATAAATCATCACCTATAAGACTATAAAGGGTGTTAGACATTTCATTTAATGTATCTTTTAATTTATTTATTTGTGGGTTTAAACTTACTTGAGAAACCACCTTACCAAAATGACCGGTTTTTGCTTCATTAACAATTGCAACAACTTCATTAACTAATATAGAATCTTGTTGTAAAGCTTTTTGCGTCTTTTCTATATTTTGATTAATTGATTCTGCCATATGCCCTATTTCATCATTGGCTCTAGCACGAACTAATTTTGGTGCTTCTTTACTCTCATGATTTATATATCTAAAAAAATTACCTAATAAAACTTCTATTGTGTGTATTCTTGAAGTAATGTTAATTTTAATTACCCACCACACAACAATTAAAACAAGCAATATGAAAATACTTGCTCCTATAAGCATACTATTTCTTAAGTCAGCTATCGGTGCAAAAATAGATTCCTTTGGTGCAACTATTAGAATAGCCCAATGAACTCCTAAATCTTTCCATATATCAAAAACTGCTATACCAGCATAACTTAAATCATTATTCAAGTTAATGTATTCAGAAACTCCTTCATCTTTATTTCTTATGGAATTTGTAATATTTTTAGCAGTTTCAGAATGATTTACTTCTGTAATAATTTTTCCTTCATAAGATTTATTTGCATGCATTATTACTGTTCCATCTTGATTTAATACTATCCTATAATCATTTGAAAATACAGATAACCTATCACTACGAAAATCTTTAGATAAATCATCAATATCTATTAATACACCAATAATTCCAATAATTTTATTATTAGAATTATGCAAAGGCATATTTATAGACAAAACATAATGATCTTTTCCATCAATATTAAAATGTCTTGGATGTCCAATTGCTGGTTTGTTTTTACTTAATGCCTCTTGATATCCTTGCAATAAAGTTATATCCTTAGATGGGGATATTATGTTTATTCCACTTTTAGAATCAATTGCAAACAAAACAACATCTTTATCTATTTTATATTTTGATTGAAAATCAGCATCCATAATATGAATATAACCAAATTTTCCATATTCATTATTATTTATCATTATACTAAGATAATGTTTTAAATTTTCTTCTATATCTTCTTTTTTATTACGCAACAAATCTTCTACATTAGCATGAGTTGATAAAAGCACAGAATAAACTTCATTTATATATCCTTGCATTAAATTTGCTGATCGTTTAGCCGCATTTGTTAATAATTTATTGGATTCATTAAGTAACACTTTTTCTGAATGGCTACTTACAACATATATTAATATGAGCATACATGCAATAATAGTAACAACAATTGCTAATATGACTTTTGTTCCAATTTTTAAATTAGACCATATTTTCATATATTTACTCCTTGAATTACTTAGAAACTTAACATTTAATATTATTAGATTATATCAAATACAAATTATGATTATAACATAAACTAATAATAAAAGTAGCAAAAAAACTAATTTTATAATAATATTTATCAATATAATAATAATAATCCTATTTTATATGAAGCAAATTAATTTACTTTAATTGAAGCCTTATAGCACAAAACATATGTCTTATAATAGAATAAAAAAAAATAAATTCAATAATTATATTACATAAAAATCTTAACATAATTTTATTGTTATAATATTACTCATAAAATACAACAAAATGCAATAAATATTTTGCTTATTCTATAGTAATTTATGTTACAATAAAATGATTTTATCAAAAAAAGGGAGTGGTTTGGAAAAAATTTTATTAGATACTTCAATTATATTAGACAATACTCAAAATCTTATTTATCTACATAAACAAGATAAACAAATTTATATAACAGATATTGTATTAGAAGAACTTGATAGAAAAAAAGATCAACAAAGTGAAAGCGGTTATTTTGCAAGGGAATTTTTTAGATGTATATCAAATGTTGCAAAAGATATGATTAAGCCATTTGATAAACAAAAGGATTCTGATCATATAACACAAATTGAATTTAAAATTGATAATGAATGTGTGCCAATATTTGTTATTACGCGTATGAAATATCAAACTCCATTTATAGATTATGGATGGAATGATGCAAGAATTAGAGAAATAGCAAAAGATTATAACCTATTATTACTAACTAATGATATTGCATTGCGTGTTAGATCTATTACAGATAATATAAAATCTAGTTCTTTAAATAGAACACAAATTAATAACCCAAAAGAAATTAATTTCATTAACAAAATTAATCTTTTAAGAGATTTAAGCAATAAAGAAGAGTTTGAAAAAAGCAAAGAATTTAAAGAATTAAGTAATTGGCATATATTTGAAATTGATGAATGTGATTATACAGATAGTATGCTTTATGAAACAGGTAGAAAATATTTTGGTATCAAAAATGATAATAAATTAGAAATTCTTGATTTAGATTCTATAATACAAAATCAAAAACCATATATATTGCCATTAAATATTGAACAAAAATTAGCATATAGCATTCTTTTACATCCTCAAAATTATTTAAGCATAATTACAGGTAGCACAGGTAGCGGAAAAACACTCACAGCACTACAAGCTGGTATAGCATTACAAAAATCTGGCATAATTGATGGAATCGTATATATGCGTAATACAATAACAGCAAATGATAAAGAAGCAGAGCTTGGTTTTAGAAAGGGAGATGAAGAACAAAAATTGCATTACTTTATGTATCCATTATTTAGTAGCGTAAATTTCATAATTGAAAGCTTAAAAGAACATTCTATAGCAAAAAGAATAGAATACAAAGGTGAAAGTAAGGGTTTTGATAAAGAGGTAACAACACAATATTTTTTAGAAAAACATCAAATAGAGGTTATGGATATTGCACATGCAAGAGGAATAACTCTACATAATAAATTTGTAATATTTGATGAAGTTCAAAATGCTTCTGATGCAACAATAAAATTAATTGGAACTCGTATGGGAGAAA
>JARIAP010000079.1 GCA_029257755.1 Helicobacter sp. | reverse complement strand
TGTCTCTATGTGAAGCTGTGCTAATACTGGAGGTATGTTTAATACTTATGCAACAGTTCAAGGTGTAGATAGAATAATACCTGTTGATATTTATTTGCCCGGTTGTGCTCCGCGTCCAGAAACATTGCAATATGCTATGATGGTGTTACAACAAAAAATTCGTTCTGAAAAGGCATTACCAAACGATGAAATAAAGAGATTAGTATAAAACAAGATATGTTTTATTGCATTATGATTGATATTTAAGGAAGATTTATGATACGAAAGAGGCAACCAAAAAAAGATATACAAAAAAAGGTTTATCATACAGATAGATTTTATCAACCTATTTTAACACCAAAAATTCCATTAATAGAAAGTGAATTTCGTATTGTAGAAGAAGCTTTAACCCATAAAGTAGAAGTTCTTAATAGTTATGTTGAAATAGGACAGGCAGTTTTTTATGTAAAAAAGGATTTTGTTCCTTTAGCATTAGAGGTATTAAAATCCTTAAAATATAATATTATGTCAGAAATGAGTGCAATAGATAATATAGCTATTGATGGAACTTTTGAATTATTTTATCAACTCACTTCACATGAAAAATCACATAAAAATCGTCGCAGATTACGTGTAAAATGTAAAATTAATGAAAATGATTCTATGCCATCTGTTAGCAATATTTTTCCTTGTGCAAATTGGAGTGAGAGAGAATGTTATGATATGTTTGGTATAAAGTTTGAAAACCATCCATTTCTAAAAAGGATTCTCATGCCTATTGATTGGGTTGGATTTCCACTTTTAAAATCATATCCTTTAAAGGGTGATGAATTTGCTTCATGGTATGAAGTAGATAAGATTTTTGGTAGAGAATATAGAGATATTGTTGGTCCAGAACAAAGAGATAGTGCTAGAGTTGATAGAAATGATAGCATTAATTTTGCAAGGATTGGTAAGGAAGTTCCAAAAGGAGAACAACCAAGCGATTTAGTGCATGAGATTACATACCAAGAGGAAAATAAACCACCAATTTTACAAAAATTCCCAAATACAAAGCCAAAAGTGCTTGATAAAAGAGTGTGAGGTATTATATGGCACAATATTTTAATAAACTTCAAACACAATTTGAAAATGTTATTTTTGAGCAAGATGACAATAAAATGGTTGTTAATCTTGGTCCCCAACACCCAAGTGCACATGGACAGCTAAGATTAATCTTAGAGCTTGATGGAGAAAAAGTTACTCGTGCTATTTCTGATATTGGCTATTTACATAGAGGTGTTGAGAAACTTGCTGAAAATATGATATATAATGAATTTATGCCTACAACAGATCGCATGGATTATACTGCTGCAAGTAGCAATAATCATGCTTTTGCTTATGGTGTAGAAACTTTACTTGGAATAGAAGTTCCTCGTAGGGCTAAGGTTATACGAACTATACTTTTAGAGTTAAATCGTCTAGCATCTCATTTGCTTTTTATGGCAACACATGCTCTTGATGTTGGTGCTATGAGTGTATTTTTGTATGCTTTTAAAGGTAGAGAATACATTTTAGATATGGTTGAAGATTATTGTGGGGCAAGACTTACGCATAATTCTATTCGTATAGGTGGTGTTCCACTTGATATTCCTATGAATTGGTTTGATAATATAAATAATTGTTTAAAAGAAGTGATTGAAACAACAAATTTAATTAAAGGGCTTTTAGATAAAAATAGAATTTGGCGCATGAGACTTGAAGGTGTTGGAGTTATAAGCAAAGAATTAGCACAAGATTATGGATTAAGTGGAATTATGTTGCGTGGTTCTGGTGTGCAATATGATATTCGTAAAGAAGAGCCATATGAGATTTATGACGAAATAGACTTTAGAGTTCCATACACAGATAGTGGAGATTGCTATGGTCGTTATGTGCTTTATACAGAGGAGGTTTTTCAATCATGTAACATAATTAAACAAGCTATGGAAATTTACAAGGGGACATCTACTCAACTTATGGCACATGCACCAAGTTATATTTCTGCACCAAAAGAAGATGTTATGACACAAAACTATGCCTTAATGCAACATTTTGTGCTTGTAACTCATGGTATGAGACCGCAAAAAGGAGAAGTATATGCACCAACAGAATCACCAAAAGGAGAATTAGGTTTTTTTATTAGCTCATTAGGCAATCCATATCCGCATAGAGTTAAGGTTAAAGCACCTAGTTTTTATCATTTGCAAGGTATGACTGCTATTATGCCTGGTCATTATCTAGCAGATATTATTACAATGATAGGAAATAGTAATATTATTTTAGGAGAAATAGATAGATAGCATTTGCTAGTTTTTATTAAATCCTATATTTATATTCAAGGATTAATACAATGAAGAGATTTGATTTAAGACATTTAAAAAGCGATTTTTATGATAAAATGGGAGAATTAATTGATACTCAACTCTCAAGTGGTGAAGTAGGAATATTTCTTTTTGAAAAAGGAGCACATGAAAATGTTGCAAAAAGTGCAAACTATATTAAAGAAAGGGGACATATTCTTATGAATTCTTTACAATTCAATCATGTAGATTGGACTATTGTTGTAAAGAAATCATAGG
>JARIAP010000034.1 GCA_029257755.1 Helicobacter sp. | reverse complement strand
TTAAAGTCTTTGTGCCACAATCCAACATAATCCTCCACTAGCTCAACTTGATATTCGCCACCATTTATATAATGTGTTATAATTTGTGCGAATTGCTCTTTTACCGCTTGTTTTAAATTTGCCATAGCAATAACCTTTTCAATTAAATTCTCTCTTATTTTTAAGAGTAATTTTGATTCTAATGAATATTTAATAATAAGATAATTACAAAACAAAAAAAAAAAAAAGATTTTATGAAATTTTAAATAAAAAATGTAACAATTTAAAGCATTTAAATATGAAAAATAGATAAACTACATATTAATTTTATTATAGTATTTGTTTAATAAGAAAGTTTTATTAACATAAAATATAATATTGCTAATTACTGGTAAATTTATAAACTTATTTAATTAAAGTATAGTAATTAAGAATATTTGCTTGATATTTCATGCACAAGTTTTACAAGATCTATTGCATTTTCTCTTGGTAAATCTTTAATCATACCATGCCCCAAATTAAAAATATGTCCTTTATTTTGCATAATATCAATAATTTTTATAACTCCTTCTTTCATTGCCTCATAATTATAAAGTCTTGCTGGTTCTAAATTACCTTGCAATACAAATTTGCTTCCTATTTTTTGCTTTGCTACAAGCATATCTATTTGCCAATCAATACCAAATACATCAAAAGATCCATCAAGAGATTCTAAAAATGCACCTACACCTCGTGGGAAAACAATAATTGGTATATTTAAAAATTCATTTTTTAAATATTTTGCAATATCTTGTAAATATCTCCAACCAAATTCTATATATTTATCTTTTTCTAAAGCATTAGCCCAAGAATCAAATAGCATAACTGCATTAGCACCTGCTTTTATTTGCATACTTAAATATTGTTTTATTTCATTACTTATAGATTCCAACAAAGAATGTAGTAAAGATGGGTTTTGGTAAAGCATCTTTTTACTTTTTTCATAACTTTTGCTTCCACTTCCTTCTATCATATAAGTAGCAAGAGTCCATGGAGCACCGCTAAAACCTATTAAAGCCTTATCTTTTGGTAATCTTTTTCTAACAGAATCCACACACTCATAAACATAATTAAGATTTTTATGTATATTTGTTCTTAATGTTTTAAACGATTTATCATCATCAATAGTTTGCAAAAACCTTGGTCCAACTCCTTCTATAAATTCTAAATCAAGTCCCATTTCATAAGGAATGACTAGAATATCACTAAACAATATAGCAGCATCAACATCAAGTATATCAATAGGTTGCAATGTTATTTCAGTAGCTAAATCTACTCTTTTACATAAATCAAGAAAATTTTTAGCTTTTTTTCTTGTTTCTTTATATTCAACTAGATACCTTCCAGCTTGTCTCATCATCCATATAGGAGTATATGGAGTTTTTTTTCTAAAACATGCATCAATGAATATCATTATTACCTCTTTTAATAAACTTACTTATATTGTAATGCAATAATGTTTGTAAGCGGTTAATGATTTATTACTATATCTTTATGGTAAATATTTTGTTGTATATATTAAGTTTCATGTTTTATGTATTGTTTATTTTTTAGTGTTATTGCTAAATAATACTTAATTAAATATAAATTTATAATTCAACAAATAATGTAGAGATTTTAGAATTATGTTATAATTACAATTAGATTCATTAAAGGGAAATTATGCGGGATAAAATATTTTTTAGTATTTTATTTTTAATTATTGTTTTTGCCATGATTATACTTTATCAATCATATTTATTTAATATACTTATATCATTTTTACTTTGTATTGCAACATTTTGGTTTAAAAAATACTTACAAAATATATTTAAAAAACCACTCTTAACTTCATTGATTGCTATTTTACTTATGATTACTTTAATTTTTATACCTATATTTTTTGTATGTTATAGAGCATTTATTGGATTCAAAGCTATTGATTGGAATATGTTGCGCGAAGTATTTGATAGCAGTAAAATATTTATGCAAAATTTAGTATCACATATACCCCTTGCAGAAGAATATCTGCCATCAATGCTAAATGAAATATCTTTTAGTAATATTTCATCTGCTTTATTAAAAATATCTAGTATTGTTGGTGAAAATGGATTAAAATTTTTTATTGATGGATTTGTTATAATTATTTTTCTATTTGTATTTTTTTATTGTGGAGAAGGATTTTACGCATATATAAAAAGATTATTGCCTTTTCAAGAAAAACAAATTCAAGAAGTGGCACAAGAAGTAAGTGGAACTTTAAGAATTGTGTTTTTATCTACATTTTTTAATGTTATAATGCAAGGCAGTGCTTTTGGTATTATTGCTTATATATTTGGTTTTGATGGTGTATTACTTGGAATCTTATATGGAATTTGCTCTATGATACCTATTGTAGGTGGAGTTATTGTGTGGCTACCTATATGTGCTATACTTGTTTATAAAAACAATATTCAAGGGGCTATAATACTAGGACTTTACAGCTCTATATTTATAGGTTTTATTATTGACAATATTGTTAAACCTTGGATAATTGGGATTGTTAATAAAAGGATTTTAAATAAACCATTACAAATTAGTGAATTTGCTATTTTCTTTGCTATTTTGGCTGGAATTGGTGCGTTTGGTTTCTGGGGGATTATAATTGGTCCTGCAATTACGGCATTTTTCATAGCACTATTAAGGGTATATGAAAATGATTTTTTAAAATAATATAAGGGGAAGGTTTGATAAAAATAGCAATTTTAGGTGCAAGTGGATATAGTGGTGCTGAAGTTATTAGAATCTTAAAGGGACATGATGGAGTTAAGATAAATTATCTTGGTGCAAATACACAAGCTGGACAAAATCTAAGTGATAGTATTGGTAGTTTTTATAAAAACTTGGATTGTGTTATGGATAATATGCCATTAGATGAAATAGCACAACAAAATGATTGTATTATAACAGCTACACCGCATGAATTTCTATCTAAGATTCTAACAAGAGAGATTTTGCAAAAAAGTGTTGTAATTGATTTATCTGCTGATTTTAGACTAAAAAATCCAAAAAAATATGATGAATATTATTCATTTACACATACAAATATATCTCTTTTAAATAATTCTGTATATGGATTATGTGAATTGTATGCACCATTAATTAAAAATGCACAATTAATAGCTAATCCGGGTTGCTATCCAACATGTAGCACCCTTTGTATAGCACCATTATTAAAACATGAAATTATTGATTCTAAAAGCATTATAATTGATGCAAAAAGTGGTGTATCTGGTGCTGGTAGAAATGCAAAAATTGATAATTTATTTTGTGAAGTAAATGAAAATATAAAAGCATATGGACTCACAAAACATAGGCATATAGCAGAAATAGAACAAAATTTAGAATGTATTGCTAATAAGGATATATATATTAGCTTTACTCCTCATTTAATTCCTATTAATCGAGGGATTCTAATCACATCTTATGCTAATTTAAACTATAAATATATAAACATAACGCAAGATGAATTACAATCAATTTATGAAGAATTTTATGCAAATAATTTTTTTGTTCGTGTGTTAAAAAATGGTATGCCACCGCAAACTCGTTGGGTAAATGGTAGCAATTATGCTGATATTAGTGTATGTCTTGATAGTAGAAACAAAAGGGTTATAATGATGGGTGCTATTGACAACC
>JARIAP010000005.1 GCA_029257755.1 Helicobacter sp. | reverse complement strand
CATAAAATTGTTCTAAATCCATTCCATTTTGTTGTGCTATTTGTGCTATTTGAGAATCTACTTGAGAATCTAGCACCTCTATTTTTAACCTTTTTATTTCACTATCTTTTAGTTTTTCCATTACAAGTGCGTCTGTTGCCCTTAATTTATCCGTATTTAATGTAGATTGTGCTTTTTGTATCTCATATAGAGTTATAGGTTCACCATTTACAAATAGTGCAATACCACCGACAATTTTTTTAGTTTCATTATCATTAACTATATTATCTTTTGTTTGCTTTTCTAACATATCTATTTCAATATTATCATTAATTGCAAATAAAGAATTGATTCCAAATAAAACTATTATCAAACATTTATTTAAACGCATGAAAACCCTTAAATATTTTTAAAAATTTACTTATGTATAGTAGCATAAATATGTTATTTTTTATTTCATTATTTAAACATAAATTATTATTTTTTAGTATATTAAATAATAAGCCATAATATTAACTATAATTGTTAAGAATTTAAGCAAAAATGTAAATAAAAATGATAATATTTTATAAATTAAACTTTTTTTAAACTCTAACATTGTAGAATAATAGTTAATAATAGCCCGAAACTAAAACTTAAGGAGTTATGGAATATGCGTGAAATTACATGTGAAACAATTTCTGAAGCGGTTAAGGAACTTTGCATTAAAGCCTGTTGTGTGCAAACTCCAGATATAAAGAGTGCTTTTAAAAGAGCTGAAGAAAAAGAAACTTCAACAATTGGTAAAAATATTTTAGGCACATTAATAAAAAATGGTGAAATTGCACAAACTAATATGATGCCTATTTGTCAAGATACAGGTATGACCGTTGTTTTTGCCGAAGTTGGACAAGATATACATATTGTAGGTGGGTTGTTTAGTGAGGCAATTAATGAAGGTATTAGAAGAGGTTATAAGGATGGTTATTTAAGAAAATCTGTTGTTAATGAACCTGTTTTTGAAAGAAAAAATACAACTGATAATTCTCCAGCGGTTTTACATACAGAAATTGTAGCAGGAGATAAAATTAAAATAACAGTTGCACCAAAAGGTTTTGGAAGTGAAAATAAAAGTTTATTAAAAATGCTTGTGCCTGCTGATGGTTTAGATGGTGTAAAAAAATTGTTTTTAGAGGCAGTAAAATTAGCTGGACCCAATGCTTGTCCTCCTATGGTGCTTGGAGTTGGCATTGGTGGGACTATGGAAAAAGCTGCGATTTTAGCAAAAAAAGCTGCTATCCGTTCGATAGATTCTAAGAATCCACATCCAAAATATGCTGCACTTGAAGAGGAATTATTAGAGCTTGCAAATAAGACAGGTGTTGGACCACAGGGCTTAGGTGGGAATACTACCGCATTTGGTGTCAATATAGAATGGTATCCAACTCATATTGCAGGTATGCCTGTTGCTGTTAATGTTAATTGCCATGCAGCAAGACATTATAGTGTAGAACTTTAATTTAATAATATTTTAAGTAAATATATGCAAAACAATATTAACTTAATTTTTTTATAAATATAAAAATTTATTTTTTATATTATTATGTAGCATAAATAAAGTTTCTTAAAACTATATTATGATTAATAAAATTATTAAAATTAAATAATTTTTTATCACAAATTAAGTTTTATGGTATTTTATTTGCATTATTATTTTAATAATTTTTTAGTGAATGGTTAAGGAGCTTTTCAATGTTACTACAATGGGATGATAAATATAGTGTTAAAAATTATTTGATTGATGAGCAGCATAAAAAATTGTTTGAGCTTGCTAATATGGCTGATAATATGATTGGCAAACAGACTGATCCAGCAGAGATTAAAAAAATGCTTGTTGCATTATTTGATTATATGAAAACTCATTTTAGAGATGAAGAATTATATATGGAAAGCATAAAATATCCTTCACTTGAAATGCATAAAGAGAGACATAAACAAATCGTTTTTGAAATGACAAATCTTGTTAGAAATATGAAATATGATTTCAAACAACAGCTTGTTATCATTATGGAGCAATGGTTGTTAAGACATATTTTACAAGAAGATATGGAATATGCAAAATATCTTGAAGAAATGAATGAAAAAAGATCAAAAGAAAAACCTAATGTTTCATCAAGTGATTCTCATCATAGTGAAGTATTAAAAAAATCTGTAATGGAAACAAAAACTAATACTAAAAAAGGTAAAATGCATATGTATACTTGTTTATGTGGTAAAACATATAATATTGCACCGGAAATACATACTAGGATACAAGCTGGAGATGGTGTAAAATGCCAAGATTGCACTACATTTATTAAATATATTACAGATATAGAAGCATAATAGCAAGGAAGGATTTATGTTGCTAAAATGTGATGAAAAATATAATGTTCATAACTTTATGATTGATGAGCAACATAAAAAACTTTTTGAACTTGCAAATATAGCATATAATATGATTAGCAGACAAACAGATTCAATGGGGATAAAAAGAATTCTTATTGCATTATTTGATTACATGAAAACGCATTTTAAGAATGAAGAAGCTTATATGGAAAGTATAAATCTTCATTTATTAGACTCTTATAAAGAACATTATAGGGATATTGTATTTGAAATACTTTTGTTAATTAAAAATATGAAATATGATTTTAAGCAACAATTTATGATTATAATAGAAGAATGGCTTATAACATATATTATACAGGAATATATTAGAATTGTAGAGCATCAACAAGAAATGTTAAAAAAAGGGAAGATACGAGAATCTACAGATTTAAAATTAGATGATAATGTCCTTGAAAAATCATTTTTAGAATCAGAATATTCACCTAAAAATCATTTAGAAAGTAATCTAAATATAAATTATTCAAAGACTATTAAAAAAGATAGTGTATTGCATATATATAGTTGTATGTGTGGAAAAATATATAATATTTCACATCCTATACATAAAAAAATAATGGAAGGAAAAGTAATTTATTGCAAACATTGTAACACAAATATTACCTACATAAATGATATGAAGGTATAATTTTATATTACTTTAAAGGAGATTGATAATGTCAGAAATTAAGTTAAAAGCACCATTTACAAGAGATGATGCAAAGAAATTATGTGCAGGTGATACGGTATTAATATCTGGAACAATTATAGCGGCAAGAGATGCGGCACATAAGGTTTTAACAGAAGCATTAGCTAGAGGAGAAAAGTTACCAGTTGATTTGACTAATCAAACAATATACTATTTAGGACCAAGTCCTGCTAAACCCGGTAATCCTATTGGATCTGCTGGACCAACAACGAGTGGAAGAATGGATAAATATACACCTACCATTATAGAGCAGGGTATAAGTGGTATGATTGGTAAAGGTTATAGAAGTCAAGCAGTAATTGATTCTATGGTAAAACATGGAGTTGTGTATATGGTTGCAGTTGGTGGAGCAGCGGCATTAATATCTAAATGTATAAAAAAATATGAAGTTTTAGCCTATGAAGATTTAGGACCAGAGGCAGTGGCACAATTAACAATTGAAAATTTTCCAGCTATTGTTGCAATAGATTGTAATGGTAATAATTTTTATGAGCAAGGACAATCAGCATTTCGTGAGATTTAATATTACTTATTATCACTATTTGTTGTTATGATTTATTTTAATAAATGAAGTATAATAGAATCCTTATCAACACATTATGACAAAGGATTTAAATTGTTTAGAATCTTTGTGTAATTTTAAGAGCATAAAGAGAGAATACTAAATGTGGATGTTGCAAAATGCAATTAAGTTAAATTTAGCTTAACCGCATTGTTTATATATGCGTTAGAATCTAATGAGATTCTAAAAAATATCAATAATTTTTTCTATTTTGGTTTTCATCTCATTATATCGCATTTCTAACGCTTCTACATTCCACTTTTTATATTTATTAAAAATATCTTGTGTGATATTAAAGCTTGTGCTGACATTGTCCTTGTTGAGATAAACTTCTCGTTTTTCTTCATAGGTTTTGTTTTGAGCTTGAATATTCTTTTTAAATTTTAGCAATGTTAAGTTAGCTAGATCATTTGTCCAGATCTTCCTTTCTTCATCACTAAAGATTTCCTTCCATTCATCTTTAGGATTTCTTGGCAAGATATGTTCTGTATGAAGCTTATTATCCATTTCTATAAACCCAATTTCATCATCTTTAGAAAAATATTCAAGCAAAAGCAATGTTGGCTTTACCCACTTCAAATCATAGGCATCTGCATAATCTAGCCACTCTTTATAGGATTTTGTTGTGTCATACTTTTTGAGATTTTCACGCATAATGTCTTTTATCTTTTCTATTGATCTATTGTCTTTAACTGCCTTGATGATATTAAATGAAACTTGCTTAAATCTATTAGCTGTTGCCATACCTATAAGGTTTTGGTAATAGTAAGCCACAAGTAATTCTTTTAGCTTATCATAATCTTTATAATTCACCATTTTCGCAGCACACAAAATACTTCGCCAATAGACTTGATTAGGCAGATACCTTAGGCAATAGATATACCTATCCTTAGTGTTAATTATCTCAATATAGTGGTTTGCAAATTTTCTTATCTCTTCGATAATAGCAATTGAATCTTGCTTAGTTTTATCAAAATAAACTTTAAGTTCTTTATCAAGTCTCTCTTTTGGATTCTTTGCTATCGTATAGTAAAGATAAGCATTTAATGTGTCATACATAGAGAATCCCATTGTTTTCAAATTTGACATAATCTCTTGCCAAGTTGTTTTAAAAGCCTCTCTACGCTCTTTGTCTAATGGCTGCATAAGAGAAGACTTTAAAATATCCACAGGGCTAAGTGGCATACCTCTATCATTTAGGACATTAAAAATTCTAATTGCACTATCTTCATCAGGGCATTCAATACTTGTCAAAATGACTTTTGTATAAAGCCACGACACAAAATCATTTATATCAATATTATTTTCAGCAATAGATTCTTTAAGCCTTTCTTTTAGATAATACGCATTTTGCAAATATTTATTATCTTTCATATCTTGTGCTTTTTGGATTTTTTTAAATCTCTCTTGCAAAACATTTTCTTTTAATACGCTATTTTCAAAGGTAGTTTGATATTTCTCATCTGTTAAAAATTTTAGCTTGTGTTTATCTTTGTTGTATTTATCATATATACTATCTTGTATGCGATCTTTGTTTTCTGCTTCCAAGCTGTCTATGTAAAAATCCCTAATCACACAGGCTAAAATAGTAAAAGTAGTAAGTCTCTGCTGCCCATCTATAATATCGTATCGTTCATTATTTGTGCCTTTTGCAATTACTAATGAACCACAGAAATATTGTGCTTCTTTATCGTTGAGATAGGATTCTATCAAATCCTCAATTAAATCGCTAATTTGATCTTTATCCCACGCATAAGGTCGTTGATAGGATGGAATTTGATAAGACATCTTTTTATCTGCCAATAAATCCTCTAGATTAAACCCTTTTACTTTGAAATCATTTGCCATTATTGCCCCTTAACTTAATGTAATATGTGTATGATAATCAAAAAAAAAAAAATAACAAGGGATTAAAATCATTTTGTCCCCGCTTTTTCCTTGCTTCAATATTAATATTAAATTCCCTAAATCGCTCTAAAAATAACTTTAGATACTCATCCGTCATTTAAGCTACCTTAAAAGTAATAGCTATATTATAATTAAAAAAAAGAAAACAAAACAAGACTTCTTAATCCTAAAAGCTATTTCTAGTCACAAAGCAACTCTATATAATTTCGCATTCAAATTGTTTTTTAGCAAATAAAGCTTAACTTAGATTATTCTATATAGCTTTAGATTCTAAAAATCCATCATTTAATGTTATTGCTTTTTGGAATCTATTTTATAATGATATAATACATAGCATATTGTTTTGCTTGATTAGCTTTAAGTGAAATTATGTTTATTTGGTGTTATATATTATTCAATCAAAGTTTATTTTTTATACTTTTTAATTATCATCAATTTTGTATAAAATGATATATAACTATATAAGCTTATTTATAATATTTTTAAGTTTTTTATAAATTTAATGTAACGCACAAAATGGCTCATTTAGAATCTATGGTATTATGAATTAGGTTAATAAATATATTTATTTCTTATCTAGCATTACAAGTTGTTTTTCTTCATCTCTTTACTATCTTTATTATGAGCGCAAATAGCAATACAAGTATAAACAATACTACAAACCAATGCCATATACTCATGCTCCCCATAATATACCCTCTTTTGTTTAAAAATACTTTACATTATAAGAATCTTATTTACTAAAAAGCATCGTTGCACTCTAGCTCTTTATTGTATTTTCCTAATACATAGCATTGCTAGAATCTAAGATTATTACTATAAAACCATATTAAACTATAAATCTTTTCATTACATAATATGATTAGAATCTAGGTTTATTTGTTATAA
>JARIAP010000196.1 GCA_029257755.1 Helicobacter sp. | reverse complement strand
CATCAACTTTAGCAACAGCAGAATCTGTTAATAATCCTAATACTACTTTTCCTCCAATCTCTAAAGCTTTATTTTTTGCATGTTTTATTATATTAATATGCCCAGCATGCAATAAATCAGCTGTCATCGCAATATACACAATCTTAGATTTAGTATCCATATAATCCCCTACTTAACACCATAATAAAATAAATATTCCATTATAGCATAATTATAGCATAAATATATGATTATTTCATTATTCTATCTTTCTTAGCATTCATCTCATCTATGTATTGATTGTATAATTCTATATCTTGTTGCATTTTTGGTAGTGCATTAACTTTAAAATTCTGTGTAGCTTCCATTGCTTCTAAGACATTATCAAACGCATTTTTTAGCTTTTCCATATCAAGCATAGCACTTGTTGCACCTTCTTGTATTGATTTTCCTTGATTTTTAAGCTTTTCGCTTGTTTGAGATATAAGCTCACTTGTTTGTGCATTAACATCTTGAACAGCCTTTAAAACCCTTTTTTGCTGATCTAAACCTTGTGCTGTTATAATAGCAACATTTAAAGCATTTAATGTTACACTTTTTGTCCTATCTACACTATTTACAAGCTCTTTATTATTGTTAATAATAGTTTTTAGAGATATTTCTCCTTGCGTATGAACTAATATTTGTTGTTGCATGTCTGTAATTTTTTGCTTTAACGGAAATAAAATTTGATTTTGTATTTCTAGTTTTTTATCCTGCGTAAGATTTTGTTCTTTTGTTTCTGCATATATAGTTGGTATTGCATCTAAAGAGTTTTGTGTTTTTTCTTTAGTTATATTGCTAGATTCTAATAATTGTATAGTTTCGCCTTGATTATCATTTAAAATTGATTCTATATATTTATTTGCCTCTAGAGCCAAATCAAGTTGCATTTGCAATTTTTTTACTAATTCTTTATTTCTCTCTACTTCAATCTCTAAGCCAATATTATCATTTAATAAAATTTGCTTACCTTCTTCTAGCTTTACAATAATTTCATTTAATAGCTCCTTGTTTTCTTGAAATTTTTGAAAATATTTTTCCATGAAATTATTTTTAAAAATCTTATCAAAAAAAGATAGTTTAAAATTTTTTGGATTAATTTCATTTATCGTATTTTTTAGTGATGCAAGTGCATTAAAAACAGGTTTATCACTAGATTCAAAATTAGCGAGATTTCCTCTAACCATATTGCTTATCTGTATGCTCTCATTTTTTTCTTGTTCTGCAAACTTATCTACCATGTCTCTATTTATAGAGTTATTACTAATGCTATCTTTTAAATTATTTAATAATGTATTTGCATTTGCCATATTATCTCCTTAGGACAACTAAATATATTTATTATTATAACATGTAAAGCAAACTAATTGCTTTTATTTATACATTTTGCAAGTATAGCAATGCTACAATCATCAAAACTTTTTGTCTCTCTTACCTTTTGTATTAGTTCTTCTATATCTTTTTGCTTTTTTTCTTTATCTTGCTTGGTTATTTCTATGATATGCGTTTGCAATGCATCTACAAATTTTTTATCTTTTTTACTATATAATCCCTCTGTGCTCCCATCAGACATAAGCACAAATGCTTTAATATCTTTTTCTTTTATGTTATCTTCCTTGAATAGTCTTAATGCTTTATGTGCATTTTTTGTTGTTATAAAAAATGTTTGATTTGCATATTCTCCATTATCAGGATTTGATATTACTTTAAGCTTATCTCCATATAAAGCACCTATTGCACCATCTCCTAAATGCCCTATAAGGCATCTCTCATCTTTAATTGCTACAAAAAGTAATGTAGAGCTTAAATCTTTTAAATCGCAAGTGCTATCTAGTTTATTCTGCGTGTTTATTAAATCTTTTAGATTTTTATAATCTAGTGGCTTTTCTAATATCTCTGCATTTATACAATTTAAATCTTTTTTGATTTGTTCTAGTATTTTTAATCTTAAATCATTCATAGAATCCAATCTATCAAGTAAATCATCTAATTTATTACTCTTAGATTCTATTAACTTTAACATATCATTAGTAAATTTTATGCGTTTTTGCAATGTAACACAATCTGTTTGTAAATTTTCTAATTTTTTTTTATCCTTTCACAACCTTTACTAAATCTTTCTATATTGCCTAAAATATCTGTTATACGATTTTTAATGTGTTTAGTATAGTCTTGTTTAGTTTCTTGCAAACTATCATTTTTATTTGCAGTTTTAATCGTATGTATTTTACTCAATAATTCTTTACCAAAGTTATTATCAATTAAATTTATAATTTCATTGGAATGTTTTTGTATATTATATACATTTAATAGCTTCATATCTAATAATGTTAATTGTTTTATATCATTTATACTTTTATTTATTTCTTTCTTAAGTTCATCTTGTCTTGCCTTGAGTTCATTATCTTTTATATCATAGTTAAAAATTTTTGAAATAATATCTGTCCTGTTTTGGAAACTTTTCTTTTTAGATTCTATATTTTCAATCATAGCGTCAATATTTTGCATTAAGTTTATTATTTCATCTATATCAAACTTAGCATATTCATCTAATGTTGTTTTTATGTTATGTAATATTTGATTTATATCGTTTTTAGTATTTGTATTTTTATTATTGTTTGCAATATCTTGTAATTTTTCGACTAAAACTTTTATTATATCCTCTTTTATAATTTCAGTTGTATTATTCTCATAGTAAGAATCAAATTGCTTTTCTATGAGATTTATTATCTCTTTTGTAACACATTCTGCACCAATATGAGAATACTTAGCACTACCTGCTCCATCGGCTAAAGAAATAGCACTAAATGTATTTGTTACTTTTGAAAATGTTTTATCTTGACATTCAATATTATTGCTTATATGGCTTCTGCCTTGTATCTCACAATGTATATATACATATTCATTCATATGCTATCTTCATTAGTTTGTAATATCGTGGTATTGATTTTTATCTGTCTTATCATGTTTTGTATCATCGTTATTCTCTTTTGCAATTGGTTTTAAATCTTTCATTGCAAGTATAGCAATGCTACAATCATCAAAACTTTTTGTCTCTCTTAC
>JARIAP010000192.1 GCA_029257755.1 Helicobacter sp. | reverse complement strand
GCTTTGTAGAAATTACACCACAAATCACCTATAAATTTTTTGATAAATTAGAGCTTTCTTTCTTAGCAGCTACATTAATTGGTGATATAGATTTCTTTAAAACACGCACAGAATTAAAATATACATTCTAAATAAAATATATATACAAGCTTGATAATGAAATGCTATAATTATAGCTTTATATCAAGGAGATATTTTGAAACTTATATCATGGAATGTAAATGGCTTAAGAGCCTGTATAAACAAGGGATTTATGGATTTTTTTGATTCTATTAACGCAGATATTTTTTGTATTCAAGAATCTAAAATGCAAAAAGAACAAGCTAATTTTAATTTTAATGGGTATCATGAATTTTGGAATAGTGCAGAAAAAAAAGGATACTCTGGAACAATAATACTAAGTAAGCAAAAACCACTAAGCGTTAAAAATGATATGGGTATAGATCATCATGATAAAGAAGGAAGAATAATAACAGCAGAATATAATAATTTCTATCTTGTCAATGTATATACACCAAATTCAAAAAGAGAGCTTGAGAGATTAGAATATAGGCAGGAATGGGAAGAAGATTTTCGTATATTTTTAAAAAACCTTGAAAAGAAAAAGGGTGTAATTGTGTGTGGTGATTTAAATGTAGCACATAAAGAAATAGATTTAAAAAATCCTAAAACAAATCATAGGAATGCTGGTTTCACAGATGAAGAAAGAGAAAAAATGTGTAAGCTTTTAGATTCTGGTTTTATAGATTCATATCGCCACTTTTACCCCAACAAAGAAGGGGCATATACTTGGTGGAGTTATATGGGTAAAGCTAGGGTTAATAATACCGGTTGGAGAATTGATTATTTTTTATTATCACAATGCTTAAAAGATAACCTAAAAGAAGCACATATTTACCATAATATTATGGGAAGTGATCATTGCCCTGTCGGAATTGAATTTGATAATAATATATAATTGATACCTAAAAAATATAAATATAGAATCTAAAATAATAAATAATATTTAAAATGTTATTTTATGTTGTAAGATTATAAATTTTAGTTTATTTATATATAAATTTATATTGCAAAAAACTTTCATTAAGGTATAATTATAAAATAAATATTTAATATTTAAAGAATGGATAACATATGAGTAGAAAGCTGTTAAGTTTAGGCTATATTTATGAAATGACTGGTAAATATGAAGAGGCATTAGCTTTTTTTGAACAAGTCCTTGAAAAAGATTCTAAAAAATTAAATACAGAAATTATAAAAGAAGCTAGGTTAGGCATTAAAGCTAATGAAATGGCGTTAAGATTCAAGCAAAATCCAGATATTATAACAAAAAATCTTGATATGAAATTAATGGAAAAGAAAATATTAGATTTTAAAAAAGACCCCAAAAATTTAACAGGATGGTTTAGCAAATGGAATTAAAAGATGTCGTATTACAAACATTAAATGAAATTGAAAATAGCGTAGATGAAAAAGGATTTAAAGATATTACACTTGGAATAAATACAGGTGAAATAGAATTTCTGCATAGCTTTAAAGAAAGAATCTTTGTATTATTTGAAGGTTTAAAGCAAGATGATTTATGGCTTGAAAATGGTGAAGATATGCAATCTCAAATACAAACAAAACTTGATTTAATACTTGGTTTCTTGCAATTTCAACTAGCATTATTAGATGCAAGGCTAGAAGTCCTTGATAAAAGAACATTTGAACTATCACAAGAATAGCTTTGATAATCTACTTATATAATTTATATTTAAAACAATATGAATTTTTTATATGATTAAAGGGCTTTTATGAAAACTATTGCCATTGTCGGTTTAGGAAATATTGGTGCTAGATATTCATATACTAGACATAATGTTGGGTTTCAATTTCTTAATACAATAACTGAATTAATAAATAATCAAGATATTAGGAAAGAAAATAGTAAAATATATTTTAAAGATTTTTTATTAGGGGATATAGAAAAACAATTAAACATAAAAAATAAAGATTCTAAGATTGTAAAATGGATAGAGCAAAAATCTTTTAAAAGTAATATTGCTTTAATAGAATCTAAGTATTTCATAAATACTCTTATAAATTATCCAAGTTTTTTGATGCAACTTAAGTTTTTAAGAAAAAATACAAAAGATTTAAGTATAAAATATTTTATAGAAATACTTAATAATATAACAAAAGAATATCAAATTTTACTAATTTATCCTACTACTTTCATGAATAAAAGTGGTGAATCATTGCAACAAATAGATAAATATTATAATATTGATAAAACTATTGTTGTATATGATGATTTAGATACTAGATTTGGGACATTAACATTTAGAGCTAAAGGAGGCAGTGGTGGGCATAATGGATTAAAATCTATTAACGAATTATTTAAAAAAGATTATTTGCGCACTAAAATTGGAATTGGTTGTAATATATTTATAAGTGATATATCACTAACAAACATAAATAATATAAATACAGATTTTGATAAAATTAGATCTATTTTTTGTAATGTATTAGAAGATAGACTAAACTTTGAATCTGTATTTAAAACAAAAAATTTCTTTAAAATTTTAAATGACAGGAGTATAGAAAAAGAGATTCTAAAAGAAAATTATGATAGCTACATAGAACAATTCAAAAGTATTGGTAAAAGTGGCATACAAGAAGTATCAAACTATGTATTATCTACATTCAATATGCAAGAAAAAAGCATCATGCCATCAATATTAGCATATACTTCACTTACAATAATAAGTGCTATATTTGATTATCTATATAAAGATGAGTTGAATTTAAAAGATTTTAGTCATGAATTTATGCCACTTGATAACTTTAATATTCAATTAAAATAAAGTATATTGTAAATACTAATTTATAGATAATGTATTATCATGTTATTTATGATGTAATTACATATGATAGTTATAGATTATATATTGGTTAGTATTGTTTAATATGATTGTAGTTGATTTATATAGCTACCCATATTAAATAGATTTAAATAATATATGTTTTTAATGATTGTAATATACAATATAATTGAAAGTTATATTAATTATTTATTTAATATTTAAGTATCAAAATGAATGTGTTATATTGTTTGATTATAAGATACATTTATTTAACAATAAATCACTACTTTATGATATATAAATTAATATGTTGATTTTTGATTTATGTTTAATTGTATTTATATTTTTTATATTTAATATAAAACTAAATTACTGCTTATTTTATCTTTTATAAATATCTATTATACATAAAAATTTGTTGTATTTAGATATATTGATATACAATTAATATTGTTTTTTATATTTCTTAATAGCTTTTCTTATTCTACGTTCAATATTTGTTATTTTATTATATATATTTATAAATGGTTTTATTTTTTTATAAAGCTTTGGATTTTTGATTCTTATTTCATCTCTTTTTCTAAATTTTTTATCCATATATGGCTCTAATAATACCAATTTTGGTATTAAATTTAACGGATCTTTGTCAAAATTAAGAAGTTCTAAACTTGGCTTTACATAAAAAGGTAAAAAAACCTTTTTTGCTAATTCATTCTGTTCGCTTGGATTTTTTTCTAAAAATTCATGTAATTCTAGAAATATTATGAAAATACTACTAGCATTATAATATAACCATGCTAATTCAATATCATTAAAAACCGCATAGAATGGTTGAATATGTGGTGAAATATGTGTAATTTTATCATTGCCAAAATTACAAGAACTATTTGGACGAATTCTATAATAATATAAACTATCATTTATAACAAATATATTTTTACTTTGTAGAAACAAAATAGTTGAAAAACTACGATCTTCATATATAACATTACTATGAAAATATAAACCAATAGTCTTTAGTAGTGAAAATTTAATAATTCCTCCAACCACACAAGCAAAATCATTTATATTTGAAATAATAAATCTCTTTAACCATTCATATGATGTTTCTTTTATGCTTATTGTGTATCCAAGAGCTTCATGCCTTGTTTTATTCTTCTCTCTTGGCTCTTTTATTCCATCATAATAATTTTCTAAATCAAACCACACGATATCAACACCATTAGAATGTTTTATACATTCCTCTATACAATTTAATTTCCAATAATCATCAGAATCTAAAAATATTATATAATCTATATTTGGTGTTTTAAATTCTATTGTATTGTTATTGTTTTTGTTATTATTTATGTTGTTACTTATAATATTATTTGTGTTGCTTATA
>JARIAP010000141.1 GCA_029257755.1 Helicobacter sp. | reverse complement strand
CACATTATACCCATAAGCTTTATATTAGGATATGTTTCTATAATTTCTAAATATGAATCAAAAGCGGATTCTATGCTAAATCCACTTTTAGAATCTTCTTTTGAGCTATTGATTTGTAATAAAGCATTTAGCGTAATGTTGTTTTTGCATAGCTTATTTTGTAGGGTATTTGCTAACTTTATAGAGTGTAGTGAATGTATTAATGTTGGTTTAATCTTTAAAAGCGTATTAATCTTATTTTCTTGTAATGTTCCAATAAAATGCCATTCTATATTATATTGTGATAATTCATTCTGTTTTTTTGCTAAATCTTGAATTTTATTTTCACCAAATGATATTTGATTACACATAAAAGCTTCTAATATATCTTTGCTATTACTATATTTACTCACAGCAATAAGTTTTATAGAATCCTTTATATTATTATGGTTTTTTAGATTTTCAATAGATTCTAAAATTTTTGCTAAATTTTCTTTAATCATAAAATTCCTTTATGTTTCTATAGTTTTATTGTATATAATTTAGATAAAATTATATCACATTTTATTATTAAGAGATTTTATGCAAACACCATTTATAATAGCTGAATTAAGTGCTAATCATAATCAAAGTTTAGATATAGCATTAAAGAGTGTTGAGGCAATAGCAAAGACAGGGGCAGATGCGATAAAATTGCAAACATATAAGCCTAGTTGCTTAACTCTTCCATATAAAAATGATTATTTCAAGATTAGACATGGTTTATGGAAAGATAAATATCTTTGGGATTTATATGAGGATGCACAAATGCCATGGGAATGGCATGAAGAGATTTTTTCACTAGCACATAAATTAGGCTTAACTGCCTTTAGCACACCTTTTAGCATAGAAGGATTAGAATTTTTAGAGAAATTTAATTGTCCTATTTATAAGATAGCTAGTTTTGAGGTTATGCACATACAACTTATAAAAGAAATAGCTAAGACTAAAAAGCCCGTTATATTATCGCTTGGTGTTGCAAATGATGATGAAATAGAAAATGCCTTAGAGATCTTAAGGGATAATAAAAGTGTTAGTCTTCTTTATTGTATATCATCATATCCAGCTAAAATAAATGATGCAAAGCTAACTAATATAAAAAGTATAAAAGAAAAATGGGCGAAGTATAATGTAGAGGTGGGGTTATCGGATCATACATTAGGTATTAGTGTTCCACTTGTTGCAACTTTATGTGGTGCTAGTATGATAGAAAAACATTTTATTTTAGATAAAAAAATTGGTGGCGTAGATAGTGAATTTAGTCTTGATGTAAATGAGTTTAGTCTAATGGTTGAAAATGTAAAAAATGTTTGTGTATTAGTAGATGATTTTATAATAAACGATAAAGAGATGCTTGATTGTAGTAAATCAACAATAGATATAAACAAAGTAGATTCTAATATTAATGTTAAAATAAAAGGTAGAGAATTTGCTAGAAGTTTGTTTATATCAAGAGATGTAAAAAGAGATGAGGTTATAAGCTATGATAATATTGCATGTGTTCGACCATCTAATGGAATATCGCCATTATTTTTAGATTCTATAATAGGAAAAAAATTTAATATGGATATACAAGGTGGTATGCCATTACTACAATCATATATTAAGAATTAAATAATTAACTAATTTTTTGTAAATTTATAAAATAAAAATGAATTATTAATTTAATAAAATATTAAAATCGAGTTATACTTAATTAAAACTTTATAATAATAAAACATAAAACTTGCTATAATTTAATAAATTAAAGTAAAAATATAAGGGTAAATATGGATAATGCAATATATGTTAAAGAAATGCAGTCAAAGCAAGAAACAAAATCATATAATACAAGCAATGAAGTTGAGAGTTTAGAATCTAATCAAAGTATAGATACCAATAAGTCTAATGAATTAAATATACAAAAGCAAGATAATGATAAAAAACAAGAGAGATTATCAAAAGTATTTATGGGTGTTGGTGTAGCTGTGCTTATAGGTTTTGTTTCTTTTTGTTGTGCTTATTTCTACTTAGAATCTTCATTTAAAGTTTCCATACTTATTGCTATAATTGCTTTGCTTATAACTCTTTGGACAAATAAGGCATTGCCTATGGGTGTTGTATCTTTATTGCCAATAATTTTATTCCCAAGCTTTGGAATTTTAGATACAAAAAGTGCAACATCAAACTATGCAAATCCTATTATATATTTATTTTTAGGTGGTTTTATGATAGCGGCTGCCACAGAAAAGATTGGGTTGCATAGAGTAATAGCAAAATTTTTTCTAGCAAAATTTCCAAAGAATCCAAAAGGTGTTATTTCTGCGTTGGGTGTTGCTTCAGTTGTTCTTGGCACGGCATTATCAAATTCAACTGTTGCATTACTTCTTTTACCTGTAGCAATGTCTATTAGTGATAATAAAGTTTTACAAACTAGATTTCTTTTAGCGGTAGCATTTGGTGCTAGTATAAGTGGTATTACAACACCAATTGGTAGCCCACCAAATCTAGTTTATTTAGGATTCTTGGAAACAAAGGGATTAAGTGGTATAAGTTTTGTTACTTGGATTTTTATGATGGCACCATTAACATGTTTAATGCTTGTCGCTATGATAAAAATTTTATCTTATGGAATAGGAAAGCATGATTTAAATCTAGAAATGTTTGATAATGTTAAAACTAACTTTGAGCACAAAAGACTTTTAGCATTCATTGTTGCATTACTTGTAATATTATTATTAAACTCCCCTATAAGACCTATTTATAATGGGCTTGGTTTTAACGAAAATATAGTTTTATTATCATTTGGGCTTATGATGTTTATACCAAAGATTGGATTTTTAAGTTGGGATGATACTAAGTCTATACCATATGAAATAATTTTTTTATTTGGTGCTAGCCTATGTATTGCTATGGCATTTTCACAGGCAGAGTTAGGTGGTGCATTTAAGAAATTTTTTGAGCTTTTTAATGGTATGCCATTTGTAGTTTTTATATTCTTAGCTTGTTGTTTCTCTATAGTGGCAACAGGATTTTTATCAACAACTGCATTGATAGCCATATTGTTACCAATAATTGATGTATCAACACAACCATTTTTAAATGATAATTTAAGAATCTTGCTTATGCTTGTTGTAACTATATGTGCTAGTTTTTCATTTATGATACCTATTAGTACACCACCAAATGCAATAGTATTTGCACAAGGTGGTATTAAAGCATGGGATATGATAAAATTTGGCTTTTTACTTAGTGTTGTAGGTATTGTTTTTGTAACACTTTTTGCATCATGGTATTGGTGGAGTTTTTTGATATGATATTGTTTATCAATCAATAATATAGTTAAAATCTATTACAAATATTAGCAATAGTTTATCCTTTAATATATTGTTTATACGATAATTATCATACTATATTATAAGTGTTTAATTTTATTGGTATTTATATGTATTTTTATAAATTATACATTATATATGAAATCAAACTTTATTTGTAGTTAGTTATTTTTATTGTATTAATTCATAAACCATTAAGAATTTATATCACTTAGAATCTGCTTGATAACTTCTTTTGTATTTGTTGAGTTATAAATGGGTCTCCCAACAACTATAAAGTCACTCATAGCTTTTTTTGCTTCTTTCACATTTGCTATTCTTTTTTGATCATCTATGTTTTTTTCTAATCTTATACCCGGGGTAACTGCTATTAATGAATTGGAGATATTTTTTATAATTTCTACTTCTTGTATGGAACAAACAAGCCCATGTATGCCACTATCATAAGTGATTTTTGCAAGATTTTTCACACCATTAGCAATATCAATATTGTAAATATCTCTAAAACTATTGTTGTCAAAGCTAGTTAAAGCACTAACAGCTATAATCAATATGTTAGATGATCTTGAATAAACATAATTTGATAATAATTGCATAGCATCTTTACCGCAACTTGCATGTATTGTTATCATGTCTATGCCTATATTATGGCATTCTTTTAAACAATCAAGCATTGTATTTGGTATATCATATATTTTCAAATCTAAAAAAATCCTAAATCCCATACTTTGCAATTCATGTATAAATTCTTTTCCATCTCGTATAAAACTACGCAAACCAACTTTAAGCCATATTTCTTCGCTAAAGTTATACTTTATTGTTTTTGCTAACATTAAATTGTCTTTTTTGCTTGGCATATCAAGTGCTACACAAAGTTTCATTTTTGTCCTTTAGGTTCAGGTTTTATTTTGTGTGTTTTTGTTGTGTTTTTAACTTCACTTATATTATTTTGATTTGTTTTTTTATTTTTTGATATTTTTTTATTTGTGTATTTACTTGTTTTTTTTATTATTTTATTATCTTGTTTTCTATTATCCATATTTTTTAAGGTTTTAGAATCATTTCTTTGTTTCATATTGTTGTTTATATTATATTTCTTTTGTTTTTTGCTTTCATTTTGTTTGGATTCTTCATAATTTCTAATCATTTCCATTATAGAATCTAAATTTGTTTTTGATATAGAATCAAGCACTCCATTTACTAATTTAGAAGCGTCATTAACATTAAAAGATTTTGTAAGTTCAATGGCTTCGTTTATAATAATTGCTCTTTGTGTATCTGTTTTTAGTAATTCATAGATTCCTAGTTTTAAAATATTTTTTTCAATTACACCTAATCTTTCTACATTCCATGTTTTTAAAAATACATTTGTAATTTTAACCAATAATTTCTCATTATCATTTACTCCATTTATTAAAGACAATGCAAATTCTTGCTGTTTATTTCTTATTTTTTGCCCATCTAAAAACAATTTAGCTTGTTTTATTGCATTGTCATTTCCTAACTCTATTGCATATAAAACTTGTATTACTGCTTCTCTAGCTTGTTTTCTAGTTGCCATTAGTCAATTTGCCTATATACATCTATTAATTCTATTAAACTTGACATTGCTTCAAATCCCTTATTGCCTACTTTTAATCCAGCTCTATCTAATGCTTGTTCTATGCTATCTGTTGTTAAGATTCCAAAACTTACAGCACCACCATATTTTAGTGTTACATTTGCAACACCCTTAGTAGCTTCAGCAGCTACATAATCAAAGTGTGGTGTTCCACCACGAATAATAGCACCAAGCACACATACTCCATCATAATCTCCATTTTCAAGTATCTTTTCTAGTATAAATGGCAATTCAAACGCACCCGGAACTTTTATTAAAGTTAGATTTTCATCATTTCCTCCATGCCTTAAATAACAATCTTTTGCCCCCTCTATAAGTCTATCTGTAACCATGCTATTGAATCTACTGCATAAAATTGCAATGCGTTCATTACCATGTAATGACATTTTACCTTCTAATATTTTCATAACTAACCTTTAATGTTTTTTTATTATAAAGTATATTTTATCTATAAATTATTAAGTATTATTGTGTTTGTAGAAATATTTATTGTATAAATAAGAGTTTAATACATAAAGTTATTTAAGGTAATTTTTATATAATATAATATACAATTTAGCAAAAAATAAGAGGTGTTTTGTATGTTGGAAATTTTAATGATTGAAGATGATGTGGAATTAGCGGAAGTTTTAACTGAATATTTAAAAAAACATAATATTAATGTAACAAATTATGATGAACCATATACAGGAATGTCAGCTCTTGCAACAAAGCATTTTGACTTATTGCTACTTGATTTGACTTTGCCAAATTTAGATGGATTAGAGGTGTGTAAGAAAGTTGCAAAGCAAAAAAATATTCCTATTATAATATCTTCTGCTAGAAGCGATGTAAATGATAAAGTTAAAGCTCTTGATAATGGTGCTGATGATTATATACCAAAACCATACGACCCAAAAGAGCTTGTTGCTAGGATACAATCTTTACTTAGACGATATTCTCAAAAATTAGCAGAAGAAAAAATTTCTGATAAGTCTGTTATATTTTCTATTGATAAAGATACAAGAGAAGTATATTTTAAAGATAAAAAATTAGATTTAACTCGTGCAGAATATGAGATCTTAACCTTGCTTATTAGCAAAAAAGGTCATGTATTTAGTCGCGAGGCAATTGCTATTGAATCTGAATCTATAAATCCTGAAAGCTCAAATAAAAGCATAGATGTTATAATAGGTCGTTTGCGTTCAAAAATAGAAGAAAACCCAAAAAATCCACAATACATTATATCTGTTCGTGGTGTTGGCTATAAATTAGAAGCATAAATATAAAACTTAAAAATACATTAGGTAATTTTACCTACTCCCCATTAAATAATTAGGAATGTGTATATGTGGAGAAGCACTTCAATCTTTGTTCAAATAAGTATTTTGTTTGCATTTGCATTTGCAAGTTTTTTAGCTGTTGCCTTGTTTTATGTTAAAATACAACCCGGACTAGAAAGCATAAAACAATATAATGTTATTGTTGGTGCTATAGGTAAAATGAGACAATATAATGCAAGTATGAAGGATATAAAAAGTTTTCTTGAAGAAGAAAATTTTCATGAAGTAAAATTAACAGATTCTATAAAAAAAAAGATATTAGATGACATACAAACACCACATATAGGTAGTTTTAATGTAAATGTAATACAAGATGGAAGTAAAATACTTATTGCACTTCATACAACAAAAGAATTGATAGTATATCAAGATCCAATTGCATTTGATTGGTCTAAATATCACACAATTACAATGTTTGGTGCTATTATACTAATAGTTGTGTATGTAACATTAATGAAAAAACTTATGCCTTTAAATAACATTAAACAAGAAATTGCTATTATGGCAAATAACAATGAGATAAAAAAGCTTACTTGTGGTATTGATAATCAAGATGAAATAGGAGATTTAGTTAGAGAATTTAATTACTCTGTTACAAAACTTGGTGCGGTTAGCGAGGCTAGAACACTTTTTTTACGCTCAATAATGCATGAATTAAAGACACCTATTACAAAAGGTAGAATAATTGCAGAAATGATACAAGATTTAAAATATAAACAACGATTATGCAATGTATTTGAAAGACTAAATGCTCTTATTGATGAATTTGCAAAAATAGAACAATTAGCAAGTAAAAATTATATTGCAAAAAAGAGTCAATTTTTTCTAGATGATGTTATTAAAGAATCTATGGAAATGTTGCTTATAGATTCAAACAATCAAAATAATATTATATGTAATCATAGCAATGATTTAATAAAGGCGGATTTTAATTTATTTGCGTTAAGTATAAAAAACTTACTTGATAATGCTATAAAATATAGCTCTGATTCAAAAGTTATAATAGAAACTATTAAACAAGATTTAGTAATAAAAAATTTGGGACAACCCTTAAAAATGAATGTTAATGAATATTTTAAGCCATATTTTAAGGATATAAAAAATCCTCTTTCTCAAGGTTTTGGTCTTGGTATGTATATAATTAAAACAACACTTGATACACAAGGTTTTGAATTGCAGTATTCTTATGAGAATGGGTATAATATCTTCACAATTAAAAATTGTATTGTTGAAAATTTTTGTGATTTAAGTTTGATTAAGACAGATTAAAGTCATAGTTTATTTTAATTTTTTTATAATAAAATTATTCAAAATGTATTACTTAAATAATATTGTTTAAATTATGCCATGAAAATAAGAGTTATAGATTTATTACATTTAATCAATATATTTTTTTGTTGATTTTTACATAACAAATTATAGAAATTTATTTTAGTGTGAGATAATATACAATATATGTATAAATTAGAATCATTTATGAAAGTTTAGAAACTTGTTAGATTCTATAAGTTATTCAATATATTATATAATATATTGAATTATAAATCTTTTCATATAAATAAAAATACTATTGTTTATATAAAACTACAAAAATAATGTAAAATTATAAATTCAAGCTATGTTTTATGGACTTTTACAACAATATTCATGCCAAATGTTTTAACATTTGAGTATTTAAAGGAAGGAATAAAGTTATGATAAATATGATAAAAAAAGGTATGTTAGTATGCACAATATCACTAGGTGTTACACAGGGGCTTATGGCAAATAAAATTGACTTAACAACACATGGACGCTTAAGTGCTGGTTTTTTTGCTAATAGT
>JARIAP010000125.1 GCA_029257755.1 Helicobacter sp. | reverse complement strand
AACATACAACATTTGGTAAAATAATAGATGAAGAAAGTTTAGCTACACTAGATTCTATAAAACAAGGCGATATAATACAAAACATAAAAGTTGTAGATATACTATAATTATAAAGATAAATAAAATTAATAATTGTTGATAAATATTTTATATATAAGTGTATTTAATAATTACTTATATATTAAAATTATTTAGATATTAACATAAGCAATTGTAAACAATTTATAAACTAATTTAATTAATTTTAAATATTATATAATATAACTATATTTATTAAAGCAAACCATATTCTTGTTTAAAAGATTCTAAAAAATTATTTATATTTGTTTCTAATGACTTTAAATTGCTTGAATTGTCTATTATAAAATCACTTTTATTTTTTTTAATTTCAATATCTATTTGAGAATTTATCCTTTGCATTGCTTTATCTTTTTTTAATTTATCTCTATCCATAATTCTTTGTAGCTGTAAATCTTGTGAAGCATAAACACATATTACAAATCTAGCGTTATATTTAAATTTACTCTCAAAATAAAGTGGTATTTCAACAAAAAAGGGTTTTTTTTTACATTCTAAAATCTCACATTGCTTTGTAATTTCTGCATGTATTAAAGGGTGTAATATAGATTCTAAATAAGCCTTTTTCTCTAAATTATTAAATATTATTTCACCTAATTTCTTGCGATTTATTATATTGTTTTCTACAATATCATTACCAAAATAATCTATGATTTCATTACTATGTGATTCTAATAATAAATGTGCTATTTTATCTGCATCAATAATATTAAAACCCTCAAGCATTAAATATTTTGCTACTACACTTTTACCACAAGCAATTCCACCTGTTAATATATTTGCATACTCCATTATATCCCCCTATTAGCAAAAAAGTAAAAAGCCCTAAGCTTAGCACTTCTAGCTCGTTTATTATTAGCTAATTCTTCATTACTAGCAATTAATGGCTTTTTATATAGACTAAAACCTTTTGCATGATTATTACCGCATATACATTTAAAGCTATTTTCTTCACAAATACAATTTTTCGACCATTTTTTAAAAGCTTCTTTTATGATTCTATCCTCTAATGAATGAAAGGAAATAATACAAAGCAAAATAGAGTGAATATCTTTGCATGTATTTAAAAGTTTATTTAGCTGTCCTAACTCATCATTTACTTCTATTCTAAGAGCTTGATATACTAATGTTGCTGGATGTAATTTATTCTTTGAAGAGATTCTAAGTGCTATATTTTGCAATATATCACCTGTTATTTCTCTCTTATTTCTTTCAATAACAATAAGATTTGCAAGTTTTTTATATTCTCTAATTTCTCCATATTCTCTAAAGATTCTCTCTAATTCATATCTACTATATGAATTTAATATTATGTCCGCCCTAAGCTTTTGCGTTATATCCATACGCATATCAAGTTCTTTTGAATTAAAGCTAAAACCGCGCTCAATTGTATCTAACTGGTAAGAGCTAACACCAATATCTGCTAATATACCATGTATATGATGCCTTTCATTATTTATTATAGTAGGTAATAAATCGCCAAAATTACCATGAAATATTTTGATTCTATCTTTAAATTTATCTTTTAATCTATCATTATAGCTAATAGCTTCTATATCTCTATCTATACCAATTATATTTAAATTTTCATATTTTTCTAGTAAAGCATTACTCATTCCACCAAATCCAAGAGTGCAATCAATAATATTTATATCTTTACTAGAATCTATATTATTTTGTATAAAGTTTTTATTAGATGGATTTATCATTCTATCAAAAGTATCAAGAACTTCATTAAGCAAAACAGGTATATGCTTAATATTTTCTCTTTTATTCAATTATTTTCCTTTAAATATCTTTCTAATATTATACAAGCACTAAGGCTATCTATAATTCCATTTTTTCTAGAATCTAATCTTTTTTTGTAATTCCTATCTTTAAGCCTATCTTCTGCTTCAATGCTACTATAAGATTCATCAAGATATATAACATTGCCACAAAAATCAATAAGACTTAAAAAATGAGTGATTCTTTTTTTCATTTCTACTTCTTTACGATTAGATTCACTATCGTTATATGATAATGGTATCCCAAATACAAGAGTTATTATACCCATATCATTTGTATATTGCATTAGAATCTTTTTTAATTCTAAACTTGCTTGATTACGATTTTTACGCATAATTGGTGATAATGGCACAATAATTCCATTTATAACCTTTGCTATTCCTATACGCTTTAAACCAAAATCAACACCAAATATCATGATATTAACCTATAATCTAATGCTAGATTAAAATCATCATATATATCATATTTATTAACTATCGCCCATTTACCCTTTAATATATCATCTTTATTTGATAGTGGTAATAGCACTTTATTGAAATATTGATCTAGTGAGCTTAAGTAAGTAACTTTTTCATTATTGCTAATAACTATATCTTTTTGTCCCTCTATTAATACCTTTAGTTTATTTTCTTGATTATTCTCTCTAAATATTTTATTCTTTGATTTTATTATGTTATTAATCTGCCTTAATCTCTCTTTTGATATATCACCCCTTATTACTTCTAAATTATCTTTATTAAAATATGACTTTGTCCCCGTTCGTGGGCTATATATAAATGGATGTATATGGGTTAATGGAAGTTGCATTAAATTATTAATTGCTTCATTAAATATATCTGTTGTTTCTCCATTATGCCCTATTATATAATCTGTTCCTAAACTAAATCCTTTACTAGCTATACTTTCAAACAATTTTAAATCATTATTAAAAGTATTTTTTCTATTCATTATTTTAAGCATAGATGGGCTTGTATGTTGTAATGCTATATGTAAATGTCTTTCTAATTTATCAAGATTCAAAATCTCTAAGAATTTATCATCTATTTGACTAGGCTCAAGACTACCCAATCTAATCCTTTTTATGCCATCAATATCATGTATTTTCTTTATTAAATCCGCAATATGTGTATTTGTATCAATACCATAACTACCTATATTTGTGCCTGTTAATATAACTTCTGATATATTGTTTTGAGATAGAATCTTTATTTGATCTAGTATATGTTTTTCTTGAAAACTCCTTGCATTACCACGAACACTAGGTATAATACAATAACTACAAGCAAAATTGCAACCCTCTTGAATCTTTATAAAAGCCCTAACCTTTCCAACAACCTTTGGTAACAATGTAGAATCTACATGCTTACTAACCTTTTCTTTTTGTAAAAAGATTCTATTTTTACTTGTTAATATTGAATGAATATCTTCTTTATAGCTATGTGCAAAAACTCCATGCACCAATCCTTTATCAAATAAATCTCTGCCAATATGTTTAACACCACAACCTGTAAAGATAACCTTTTTACCAGCATTTGTATATTTTCTAGCATAACTTCTAACTTCTCTATCTGCTTTATTTGTAACCGTGCAAGAATTAATTACAATAATATCTGCTTCATCTTCATTTTTAACTATAATTTGATCCTTTAAGTTACTTATCATAACTTGCGTATCATATAGATTACTTCTACAACCAAATGTTTTAAAATATATTTTCAATAAATATTTCCTTTAAATATAATGAAATGTAATTATTTCATGAAAATAGATTCTAAGAATATAGAATCTATTTTGTATTTTAAATATCTAAAGCTCTTCTTCCAAGATTTCCATATCTATGGAATGCTATACTTGCTGCTCTTTCTGTATGATAATATAATAATTCAAAATATCCATTTTTATATGGCTTATGACTTGCAACTAACTTTCCATTTTTACCACACTCTTTAACAAGAGAGTTAAATATCTCATCTTTAGAATCTTTATCTACTATATAGCGTATTAACTCATATTTTTTTGCATTTTCAATGAAATTTTGTATATTTTCATATTCTATTGTTATATTTTTTAAATTTAATGATTTAATATTTTCAAGCACAAAATCCATACCATAACTAATTTCATTTGCTTTAATACTTAGAGTTAGTTTTGTATTAATTGTTTGTGTAGCTGCTATTATACTTAATATATCACTTAAAGAATCTTGTTTTCTTGAACGATAAATAACAGATTTTACGGGAATATAATAAAATAAATTATCTTCACCTCTAATATGAACAAAATCTCTTTTTTGCAAAAATTCCACTTCGTTAAAATAAGAATAGTTTTTTGCTATGTGTATAAAGTCCTGTATTTCTTGCTTAATTTTATCATCTTTTGATATATTAATTAAATATTGCAATCTATCTGCAAATGCACTATTGCTTTCTTTTTTGTTATCTATCTCTTTAGATTCTATATTTAAAAATTGAGTTACATAATTATAACTTCCAGATTTACGACCAAATCCAACCGCTGATTTCTTAATCCCACCAAATGCTTGACGCAATACAATAGCACCTGTTGTAGATTTATTTATATATAAATTACCAGCTTCTATATTATTTAAATAATAATCCCATTCTCTTTCATCAAGAGATTCAAAACCGCTTGTTAAACCATATCCTGTTGAATTTGCAATTTTTAACGCATGTTCTAAATCATTTGCACACATTACAGATAATATAGGAGTAAAAAACTCATTTTGATGAGAATAACTTCCCTCCTTAACGCCATATTTAATACAAGGTTTCATTGCATATGGATTATCATTTTCAAATTTTGGCTTTAATACCCACTCTTCACCTTGAGCTAATTCTAGCCCTTGTTTAACCTTATCATCAATAGTGCTACTCAAATATCCTATTTTATTTTTTAAATCAAATGGATTTCCAACCATCATGCTTTGTGCGGCATCTACTAAAGTCTTTTTAAAATTTTCATCTTCATATACTTCTTTTTCAAGTATTAATAATGAAGTGGCACTACATTTTTGTCCAGAATTAGAAAATGCAGAATGAATAATATTTTTTACTGCTTGATCTCTATCTGCCATTTTACTTACAATAGTTGCATTTTTGCCACCTGTTTCCGCACTTAAAAATAATGTGGGATTCTCTTTTAATATTTGGTATGCTGTGTCCTCACCGCCTGTCAAAATAGCAAAATTAGATTCTTTTAATAAAACCTCATTAATATCTTTTCCACTTGCAGGTAAGAATATTAAATAGTCTTTTGGCAACCCGGCATCATAAAAACATTGCACCAACATACTACCAGTAATTGCTGAAATATTTGAAGGTTTATAAATCACCCTATTCCCACTAGCAAGACTAGCAGCAATACCACCAATAGATATTGCAACAGGAAAATTCCACGGAGTAATAACAACCCCAAAACCCTTTGGTGTTAAAGTGCAATCACTATGTTCTTTAAGAATTTTTTGCATACTATGTGGATAAAACCTTAAAAAATCAATTGCTTCACTAACTTCTGCATCTGTCTCTACAAATGTTTTACCAACCTCTAAAGCAGAAATACCAATTAAATCATTTCTTCTTTGTGCTACTATTTCTGCAGTTTTTAATAATATATTACCTAATTCTTCAAAACTTAGATTGTTTGTTGCCTCTTTAACACATTTAATTGCTTTGTTTATACTATCTTTACTAGCTAAATGAACTATACCTATAACTTTATCTTCACCTTTTTGTAAGATCTCTCGTGGATTATCTTTTGGTTTTTCATCAAGTATTAATGGAGTAATATCAAAAGATTCTATTGAGATAAATTTATCTTTTATTTGTTTTGCCCATTCTCTATTTGGTGCTAATATAAAATCAGTATCAGGTTCATTGAAAAACTCTTCTAAATTTGCTTCTTTTGTAAATGGTGCTTCTAATCTATTTTGTTGTCTATAGCTAACACTTTGCACAGAGTCCATACCTTGCAAAGATTCTAAGAATATTTGTTCTTGTTGCTTCCATATAGTAGAATCTACTTGCAAATCAAAGGCATATCTCATAAAATTATCTTTACCTGTATTTTCATCAAGCCTTCTTACAAGATATGCAATAGCATTATTGAAGTGCTCATCATTACATACCGGTGCATATAAGATTAGTTTATTTCTTTTTGCTACTTCAAAGCTTGATTTTAAATTCATACCCTCAAGCATTTCAAAGGTAAAATGATCACTTGCATTACATTCTTTAATACATGTCATTGCATAAGCTATTTGAAATATATTATGCGATGCAATTCCAATATCAATATATTTAAAGTTTTCATCTTGTAATATATAATTAAGCATTTTATTGTAATTAGAATCTGTATCTACTTTTTTTCTAAAAGTAGGAAGTTCCCAACCTTTAACACTTGCTATTGTGTCTTCAGATTCCATATTTGCACCCTTTACTATACGAATCTTAATGGCTGGTTTCCCACTCAAAACCCTATTTTTAGAAAACTCTACAAGTTTCTTTAAATATTCAAAAGAATCAGGTAAATATGCTTGTAAAACAATACCTGCTTTTATATCAAATTTAGCAATAGATTCCATAAATGAAACAACGGTTAATTCTAAGTCTTTAAATTCTTCCATATCAAGATTAATAAATTTTGATATACCATTTTTTTGCTTTTCTTCTACAATACCATATAATTTATCAAGTCTTTTTACTATTTCATCTTTAGAATAATCAAAATCAAGAATATTAATTTGTGAAAAAATAGTAGTAATTTTAATTGAAATATAATTAATATAATTAGAATTTAATGCTTCTTCATATTTTTGCAAACGATAGTTTGATTCTAAATTTCCTAAAACTTCCTCCCCAATCAAATTAACATTTAATCCTATACCCTCACTTTGTCTCTTATCGGCATGTTTTTTTAATGATATTGGAGAATCATCAAGCACCATAGCTTTTGTATCTTTTTTTAAATTCTTTATAAAGAAAGGGACACTAACACATGGCATAGATTTTCCTAAACCTAAAAATAATTGCAACAAAATTTTCTCAAATGTAGAAAAGAAATCTGCGATACCATATTTTTGTAGTGTATAAGAGATTAATTCATGAGCCATTTCATTATTTTTTGATCGAAAACTTCTATCAAGCAGTTCAATAAGCATAATCTTACTACTTGGATTTTCAAGCATTTTCATCATCTTTTTACGAAATTTCTTTTCTTGATAGTTTAAATCATTATTAATTGCGTTTTGTAATAATCTTGCAAGTTCTAAGCTTTCTTTTATTCTAGTATTATCTGTTTGCATATAAATTCCTTAAATAAAATACAATCTTTATTTTATCTAAAACTTATTTAATAAATAGCAGTAAAAATACAAAAATCTTTCACTAATTTAACTATTTATACAAAAAACAACATTCATTTACTTATAATTTATAGTAAAAATACATTTAATTGCAATAACCATAATGTTAAAATCTTTCAAAGGCATATTACATAGTTTATAAAAATATAAAATATAAAGATTGTTATTACACATTTTTTAATACATTGAAAATTTCTTTCAAATATAGAGTAAAAAGTAGAGAGAAATAAGGAGTATATGTATCAAATAAAACATGAATTTAAATAGCAAAGTTATTAAATAAACATTACTTAGTGATTAATAATAAAGCATAAGATGAATTAATGCCTTATTACTATATTTATTAACTTTATAATTAACTATTGATCATTTAAATATGCAAAAGTATTAGTTATATTTTGTATTATCTCTTGCTCATAGTCTTCCATAATATTATCTACAAGCATACATGATTCTAAGTCATCTAATATATCGTTTAT
>JARIAP010000117.1 GCA_029257755.1 Helicobacter sp. | reverse complement strand
ATACCGCATATATTAAGACTTATGCTTGGTAATAGCAATCATGCAATTGTTTTGCCATTAAGCTTTTTGCTTGGTGGTTTATTTTTACTAGCGTGTGATACATTTGGTAGGAGTATATTACCATCATCAACTATTATACCCGTTGGTGTTATAACTGCATTTTTTGGTGCTCCATTCTTTTTATATTTAGCATTAAGACGAAGGTGATATAATGATTGATATTAAAAATTTAAATTTTTATTATGATAAACGACATGTATTAAAAGATATTAGTCTTAAAGCACATAAAAATCAATTGCTTGGAATATTAGGTGCAAATGGTTGTGGTAAATCTACTTTATTAAAAAATATGCTAGGTTTTTTAAAGGCACAAAGTGGTAATATAAATATAGATTCAGAACCTATTAATACATTTATACCAAAGGAGCTTGCAAAAATTATTAGCTATATACCACAAAAAAGTATGCTTACAATGCCATTAAAAGTATATGATTTTATATTAGCTGGTAGATATGCAATGTTAGGTAATACATGGTTAGGATATAGGAAAAATGATTTTGATATTGTAGAAGAAATATCTAATATGCTACATGTATGGCATTATAAAGATAGAATAGTAACTACTTTAAGTGGTGGTGAATTTGGTAGAGTTTTACTTGCTAGAGCATTAGTAAAACAACCAAAAATACTTTTACTAGATGAACCTACAAGTGCCATGGACTTACATTTTGCTGTAGAAATGTTAAAACTTGTAAAAAAACTAATAATTGAATTTAATATGTGTTCTGTAATAGTAATTCACGATTTAAATTTAGCAAGTTTATTTTGTGATAAAATAGCATTTATGAAAAGTGGTTCAATTATGGACTATGGAAATCCAAATGATTTATTGATAGATTCTAAATTACAAAAAGTTTATGACGGATTAGAATGCGATATTATTAAACATCATGGACGAAACATAGTTGTCCCTTCTTAATCATTATTTCAAACTATAAAGTTGCCATATATAATATATTATTTAGATAAAGTGTATTTTTGATATAATAATTATTTTATTTATATATGGAGTGTGTAAAATTTTATTACCATCATGTCAATGTATTTATATCCCACTAAAAATAAACCGATTCTATATGAAATTTTGTCCATTCTATCAATTACTTGTGTATAAAAGTAATAAAATTAATATTTTTTAATTATTTAATTTGTTAATGTTTGCATTTTTCTTTAATTCACACTATATTTTTAGAATATATTCATTATAGTGATGTTTTTAGGAGGCTATTAATGCAAAATATAGATAATGACATGGAATTTTCACAAAGAATATTCAAACCTAATCGTGAATTTGCAAAAACAACTCGTATTAAAAATATGTGTGAGTATGAGGATTTATGTTACGAGGCAAATTATGATTATGAAAAATTTTGGGGAGATTTAGCTAAGGAAAAAATACATTGGTTTAAACCATTTAAAAGTGTTTTAAATGAAAATGAAGCTCCATTTTATAAGTGGTTTGAGGATGGAAAACTAAATGTATCTTATCAATGTATTGACAGACATTTAAAAGATAAAAAAAACAAAGTAGCAATTATTTTTGAAGGCGAAATGGGTGATTATAAAGTTGTTACTTATCGTAAGCTTTACACAGAGGTTAATAAAACTGCAAATCTTTTAAAGAATCATTTTGATATAAAAAAAGGAGATAGAGTAGTTATCTATATGCCTATGATTCCAGAAGTTGCTTTTATCATGCTTGCATGTGCTAGAATTGGTGCTATACATAGTGTTGTTTTTGGTGGTTTTAGTCCAGAGGCCCTAAGAGATAGAATACAAGATGCACAAGCAAAATTAGTTGTTACCGCCGATGGGGCATTTAGAAAAGGTAAGCCATATATGCTTAAACCAGCCGTAGATAAAGCATTAGACAATAATTCTTGCCCTAGTGTAAAAAAAGTTCTTATAGTGACGAGGAATAATGAAGATATTGATTATATACGAGGTAGAGATTATTCATACAATGAAATGGTAAGTCATGAAAGTAGCAATTTTGAACCAGAAATAATGGATTCTGAAGACCCCTTATTTTTACTTTATACAAGTGGTAGCACAGGTAAGCCAAAAGGTGTTCAACATAGTAGTGCTGGTTATATATTACATGCTCAATTAACTATGGAATGGGTATTTGATATTAGAGATTCTGATAACTTTTGGTGTACTGCTGATGTTGGTTGGATAACAGGACATACATATGTAGTTTATGGTCCATTAGCATGTGGTGCTACAACTATAATTTATGAAGGCACACTTGCATATCCAAATTATGGTAGGTGGTGGCAAATGATAGAAGAATATAAAATTGATAAATTTTACACTTCTCCTACTGCCATTCGTATGTTACATTCTCATGCAGAACATGAGCCAAGAAATTATGACTTAAGTTCTATAAAAATTTTAGGGACGGTTGGAGAACCAATAAATCCTACTGCATGGAAATGGTTTTATGAAGAAATTGGTGGTAGTAGATGCCCTATTGTTGATACTTGGTGGCAAACAGAAACAGGTGGCAACATGATCACACCATTACCGGGTGCTACACCAATTAAACCAGGGTGTGCTACTCTCCCATTACCTGGTATTATAGCAGAAGTTTTACATGAAGATGGTATTCCAGTAAAAGTGGGAGAACAAGGATTACTTTGTATAACTAAGCCGTGGCCTTCTATGATTCGTGGTATTTGGGGAGATAACAAAAGATATGAAGATAGTTATTTTTCACAAGTGAAAAAAGATGGAAAACCAGTTTATTTCTCTGGAGATGGTGCAATAATAGATAAAAATGGATATATAACAATCACGGGGAGAACAGATGATGTTGTAAATGTTAGTGGGCATAGAATAGGCACAGCTGAAATAGAATCAGCTATATCTAAACACCCGAGCGTAGCAGAAAGTGCTTGCGTTAGTCGCCTTGATTCTATAACAGGAGAAAGTTTATTTGCATATATTGTTTTGCATGAAGGAGTTGTGGATAATACAGCTGAAGAACTAGAAATTATGAAAGAAATAAATAGGATCCTTAGTAAAGAAATAGGCAATATAGCAAAGCTTGGAGAAGCTCTATTTGTCCCAAATTTGCCAAAAACTCGTAGTGGTAAAATTATGCGAAGAATCCTAAAAGCTATAGCAAGAAATGAAAAAATAACACAAGATATTAGCACTCTTGAAGATCCGCAAGTAGTTCAACAAATAGTTGATATTGCGAATGCAAACTCTTAGTTAATAAATAATATGCGATCAAGTTTTAAAAATTTGATTGCTAAAACTTTTATTAAAAAACTACAAATTACTCTAAATAATTAAATTATGGTAGTTTTTACACTATCAAAAAATATTTTATAAATATATAATATTATAATTCTTATAATATTATATATTTATATATTGCTAACAATAAAATGTATTACATTTAAAATTGCTATTACTACATTACAAGTAAAATAAAATATATCCATTAATCAGACGAGATCGCATAATAGATATTATCTTTATTTTTAAACACATCTACATCATAAATTGCATTTTTTATAATTTTAAAAGTATTAAAATCAACACTTCCATGCAATAATGATTCTATATTAATATTCTCTATTCTCTCTATTTCATCTTCATTTAACCCATATTCATCTAACAAATCTTCATATCCGTCTTCATCTTCACATATATAAAGACAATCCCATGAAACTCTAACATCTTGTATATTCTTTGCTAAATAAATATCAGCTCTTACCTCAAGTTCATCAATATTATTCTCTATTCCTTTTGTTGTCAAGCAAATCATACCAT
>JARIAP010000129.1 GCA_029257755.1 Helicobacter sp. | reverse complement strand
AACAAAGAATTTATTGATAGATTTGAAGAATTTTTAAATAATCAAGGAAAAGAAATAGAAAATTAATTAAACTTTATTAATATGATTGCTATATTTTTCAAATTATTATAATAGTTTGTGTTTATAGCAGATTACCTAAGAATATATTTTTAAGCATAAATAAACATAGAGTTATTTTAGATTCTAAAGTTACATAAGTCTAAGAATTTTAAATATTGTTAAAATATGTAATTTTATTTAAATATAACAAAAAAGACTTATTGTGGATAATAAACTCTTAAAAATTAGCTTGAAACTTTACAACACAAAAAGTAAAATGTTTTATCAAGCAGATATAAACAATTTATAAAATTATTCGTATAATATAATAAAAAAAGCAACAATTAAATGATATTATAATAAATATTAGTGCTAATATTTGTTATAATTGTATTTTTGTTTTGAAAAAGGAAGTATATGCAAAGAAAAATTCAGGATATACTAAAATATTTAGAAATTAATTCTCCAGATGAAGCAATTGAGTTTGCAAGGCAAATATATGAATATGCAATGAAACAAAAACAACCAAATAAATCAACTTTGCAAACACGAAATAAAAAAGAAGCTTTATATAAACCAAAAGTAAGAGAACATTTAATACGATTAGTTAAGGATATAAATATAAATCTAGGCGATATAGATACTTCTCTTATAACAAATATGAATGGAGTATTTAGTGATTCAAAGAGAGTAGACTTTAGTGGTATAGAATCTTGGGATGTTTCAAAAACAACAAATATGTGCAATATGTTTAAAAATGCTATAAATTTTAATAATAATATAGAATCTTGGAATGTTTCAAATGTAACTGATATGCAAGGAATGTTTTTTAATGCAAAGAGTTTTAATCAAAGCTTAAATTCTTGGAATGTATCTAATGTAAAAAATATGCAAGGCATGTTTAAAAATGCTATAAATTTTAATAACAATATAGAATCTTGGAATGTATCTAATGTAACTAATATGGAAAGTATGTTTGCTTATGCAGAAAATTTTAATAATAATATAGAATCTTGGAATGTTGCGAATGTGCTAGATATGAGTTATATGTTTGACAATGCAAATAACTTTGAACAAAATATAGAATCTTGGAATATTTCAAATAAAACATATATAGTAGGTATGTTTAACAATCACATTAAACTTAATAAACTTTTGAATGTTTGGAATATGTCTAATAAAAAATCTATTAAAGATGAATTTGGTATTCAAAACGATAAAGAAATAGAGCTAGACAAACTACTATCTAAAAAATAATAGATATAATTAAATTTGATTTTTAATAACCTATATATTTAAGATTTGATTTTTAATCATGATCTTAAAAAATAGAATAAAGTTTAATAATATTATTTAATAACTTTATTTAATCACCTATCATGCTATTGTAGTATGGAAAATAGTTTTTACTTTTTTTAGGTGATAATGAATATGTAAGAGAACCTCCACCATCAAAATTTACTCTTGTATAAAATGGTGATTGTATTGTTTTAGATTCTATTGGTGTATTTTTATACTTTACAATATTTTTTAAATTACTACAATTTAAAATTCCAATATTTTTACTTCCTACTATAAATACAAGTCCAACTCCATATTCATTACATGCTTTTGGTAATGTTTTTATATCTGGATCATGTTTGCCCTGTGAGTTAAGAAACCCCATAAGTAAATCGGAGCTTACAAACTCTATAAATGGATACTTTTCTTTTATTGCTGTATAATTTTCTTCATTTGGTGCTATAATAAATGCTTTGTTATTAAAACTTCTAAAAATTATTTTATCACCTACTTGTGGTATTAAATTTGGTGTTGGTAAAAATGGTTGTGCTAATTGTTTAAATGGCAACACTTTACCTATAGCCTTTGTTTTTTCTGTATTTGTTGCTACTATATTTGCTACTATTACTTGATAAGATTCTAAATTACGCACAATAATTCCACTTTCTCCATCTTTTACATCAATATTTGAAAAAGATACAAAAGTTTCTCCATTTTTTTTGGTTATTTCTATTATCTCACTAAATTGTGGTTGTGTTAGATTTCTTATAAAGTTATTTTCATTGGCATTTAAAGTTAAATTAGATAATATTGCAATAATGCAAAATGCAATTTTAATTAAAATGTTATAGTTACTTAGCATAACAAACCTTATGTAGTGTATAGTTTATAATTATAACAAAAAAGTTTTAAACTTATTAAACCCTACTAATACAATTTACATTAAGCAATCATTATTTGTGCTATTTTAATTATAAAATATAATTGATATTTGTAATATTGCATCACAAGATATATTATATATTTAAAAAAATAGTTAAAAAGTTCTTTTAAGTAGATTATCAACTCTCAATATAGTAGTTAATCTATCGCCTTGTTTAGCAATACCATATAATAAATTTTCTTGTTCATTAAATGTATCTGGTATTGGATCTATATAATTTTCATTAATTCGTATTGCTTCTGTAAGTTTATCAATTACAAATCCAGCAATTTCATCATTATGATTAACAACAAGATAACGGGTATCTTTATCTTGCTTTGTTTGTGGAATACCAAATTTCATTCTAAGATTAATTAAAGGATATACATTGCCTCTTAAATTAAAAACACCCATAACATAATTTGGTGTTCCGGGAACACGCGTAAAGTCAATAGGTTTGATAATTTCTTTCACATTTAAAATTGGGACAGCAAATTCTTCTGTTCCTACAACAAATCCTATAAGCTGGACTATATGTTCAGAATCGCTATGCAATTCATCTCCTGTATCACTATTTTGTTGTTTTGCAAATACATCTTTTAACGCTTTGTTATCCATTTTATTCTCCATCTACATTTAAATTAATATTTCTTTTAACAACATTTAATAAATATTCAGGTGTATATGGTTTAGTAATGTATTCAGTCATACCAGATTCTACACCACGCATTCTATCTGTTTTACTAGTTCTGCTTGTAACAGCAATTAGCGGTAAATTCTTGAATCTATTATACTTCCTTACTTCACTAGCAAACGCATATCCATCCATACGAGGCATTTCAATATCAACAAGAACTGCATCAAGATCGTGATCTCCACTTTTTACAATCTCAAGCCCCTCTAATCCATTACTAGCTTCAAGCACAGTTACACCAAGAGGTTTAAGACATTTTTTCATAATAGTCCTATCTGTTGTGCTATCATCAATTGCTAATACTATATAATCACTTGGTGAATTTTTAACCTTAGCTGCCGTGCTTTGTGAAATTAAGTTATTTACACTCACTTTTACATCTTTTGCCATATCCATCATAGCAGCAACATCTGCAATAAGTGTTATTTTGCCATCTCCTCTAACAGTCGCACCAGCAATTCCTTCTGTGCCTTTTAAATAATATCCAAGACTCTTAATAACAACCTCTTCTTGTCCAATTAGATAATCTACAATAACACCAATTTTTTGCTCTGCTAAACCAATGATAACTACATATACTTCATTTAAACTTTCTAATACAGAATCAACTTTAAATATATCAGCCAACCGAACAAGGCTTAATACCTCATCACGCAATCTCAATACGCTTTTACCATCAACGGTATAAATTTCTTCTTGAGATACACGAACTGTTTCTAATACAGAGCTTAATGGTATTGCATAATATTCTTCTTGAACACCAACAAGTAATGCCTGCATAATTGCAAGGGTAAGAGGTATTTTTAATTTTTGTGTTGTCCCTATACCTTTTTCAGAATCTATTTCTATAATACCATTTAATTTTTCAACATTTGTTTTTACAACATCCATACCAACACCACGACCACTAACATTTGTGATATTAGTAGCAGTTGAAAAGCCCGGTTTAAATATAATACCAAATGCCTCTTTTTCACTCATACTTTCAGCATCTCTTTCAGTCATTAAACCTTTTTCAATGGCTTTTTTCTTTAGCATTTCTGCATCAAGCCCCTTACCATCATCTTTTATTTCAATTACAATATGATTACCTTCATTATATGCCTTAAGTTCAACTTTCCCAACTTCACTTTTACCACTTGCTTTTCTAACATCTGGCACTTCAATTCCATGATCACATGAATTTCTAATAATATGTATAAGCGGATCACCAATTTCTTCTACAATTGATTTATCAAGTTCTGTTTCTTCACCACTTATAACTAAATCAATGTTTTTACCAAGCTCTCTACTTAAATCTCTTACCATTCTAGGAAATTTACTAAATACTTTACCAACTGGTAACATTCTTGTTTTCATAACAGCTAATTGCAAATCAGTTGTAACTGTGCTAATTGAGCTTACCACTTGATTTAATTCTTCTAAAAACTTCTCTCCATCATATCTTTCTTCAACATCTCCATAGATTCTAATTAGTCTATTTTTTCCAAGCACAAGCTCACCAATTAAATTCATAAGGTGATCCAACCTTTTTACATCAACACGAACGGTTGGTTCAACAGCAACAGAAGGTGATTTTTGCCCTCCCGATTCAGAAGCCTTTTGTGTTGGTTTTGGTGTTGCAGAAATTGGTTGAGCTGGTTTGCTTGTTGATTGTGGAGTTTGTTTTGCTTTTGCCTCTTCTTGTTTTTTCTCTTGTCTTCTCTTTTTATCTTCTTCTTGTCTTTTTGATAAAAGTCTTTCAATTTCTGCCTCTATTTCTTCTGGAGACATATTAGCATAATCTGGTTCTTCTTCTTTAGAAGATGAATCTTCATTTTGTGTAGAATCTTGCTTATCTTGATTAACTTCTATCGTTGTTTGTAACATTTCTTTTGCCTGTGTAGATTCTACATCTGCAATAGATTCACCTTTTGATATAGCCTGCAATCTTTTAACACAATCGCTTACATCTATACCACTATTTGTATCGGTTCCATTATCTCTTATAACACTTAAAAGGGCTTTCATAAGATCAATAGATTCCAAAATAACATCCATTACATCAGGAGTTATTTTTAACTCTCCTCTACGAGCTTTATTTAAAACATCTTCCATATTATGTGTTAAATGTGTTAAAACATCAAAATTTAAAAATGAGCTTGAACCTTTTATCGTATGTGCTACCCTAAAAATTCTATTTAATAAATCTAAATCTTCTGGATTATTTTCTAATTCAACTAAATCTTGATCGAGTTGCTCGACCATTTCAAAAGCCTCAATTAAAAAATCCTCCATTATCTCTTGCATATCATCATTCATTCAACACCTCATTAAATGTAAATAGCACTTTATTTATGCTTATGTTCGTGAGTTTCAATTATAACATAAAAAAATATATTTTTAAATTTATTCCAAGATTTTTACGATTTCATCATAAAAAGTCTGTGCATCAAATTTTACTAAATATGCATCCGCACCTATATCTTTACCTTTTTGTTCGCTAAATTTATCGCAGATAGAAGAAGTAAATATAAATGGTATAGATTGAAACCTTTCATCATTTTTTACTACTTCTGCAAAATGAAACCCATCCATTCTTGGCATTTCAATATCAGATATAATTAATTTTATATAAGAAGTTATGCCATCTTTTTGTTCTTTATATATTTCATGTAAAGTTTCTAAAGCCATTTGTCCATCATGTGCTTCAATTATTGTAAATCCCATTTTTTTAAGATTTTTCTTTAGTAAAGATCTAGCAATTGTGCTATCATCTACAATTAGCACATTTCCACAAAATGTTTTTTCTACATTCTGTAATTCCCTTTTTTCACTTTTATCACTATAAAAATCTAAGTCATCTATAATACCCTCTAAATCAAGTATTAATAATGTATTACCATCTTCTATTTGTGTTGTTGCAGTTATTTTTCCCCTTTCTAAATTATGACTATTTGAACTAAAATGTGCGGATTGAACTTTATCCCAACTAATTCTTCTTATTAATTTTGCTTCATGGACCATAAACCCGATTTTTAAATTATTAAATTCTGCTATGATTACTCGTTTCTTATGAATTGGTAATTCTGCTTCTCTTTCTTTTATATTTAACCATGCAGCTAAATCTACAAGGGGTATAATGATGCCTCTCAAATCAAAAACCCCTACAATATAGTCTGGACTAGCTGGTAAATCAAATGTTTCTGGCATTTGTATTATTTCTTGAACTTTTGCAACATTGATTCCATAAATTCCTTCATATAATATGCCATTCAAAGTTTCATTAATTCTAAAATCCACCAATTCTATTTCATTTGAAGATATTTTTGTAGCATAAGCTTTATTGTTATCCATTTTTTACCTCTATTAAAAGTTTATCTTTTTTAAAAGTAAGATATTCCTTATAAAAATAACATGATTTTAAGGCATTGTATGCAATATTGTTTTTGTAATAACTTTTTCCCAAGTGATAATGTCCTTCTATAATACAAAAACTTGAAACATTTTTAGCAATACCATTTTTAACTAAAATATCTATTACAAAATTATTATACTTCTCAATTCTTTTGTGCATAAATATTTCATAATCTGTGCGAAAAAATGAAAATTCAGCAATCATTTTTTTGCATATACGCATATAAATTTTTTTATAGATTATACCACAACTTAGTTTATCAATGTATCTAAAAAAAAGCAATAGCAAAGAATTATTTATAAAATTCCTATAAATATAATATTTTTTTCCTATCCACAAATCACCATGTGCTAATATAAATAAATTATTTTTATTATCTTTTAAAATAATTGGTTGTTCTATATATGAAAAAATATGTAGATTTTGTTTATTGATATTTATGTTATACCTATTCCATATGTTTTTTATATCAAAATCATGATTTCCTTCTAAAAATATAATTTGATTTGTATGGGTTAGCAATGCTATTGCGTTTATTAATTTCATATTGTGTATGCAACTTTCATTAATACTTCCTATTAAAAGATGAAAGATATCGCCCATTAAAAACACTTGTCTTCCTTTTGGTATATTTAAAAAAAATTCCAACAACTCTGTATCATCTTGTTTAAAGTGTGAATCTGCTATAAATATTGCTGATTCTTCCATCATAATATTCTCAATAAATGTCATTTTTTCAACTTTAATGCAATTATAAATTAATTGTAAATGTTAATTTGAATGTTACAGCATAAAACTATAATATAATTTTATATTATAAAAACAAAGACTTTACAATATTTTTGATAAAATAATATTGTTTTTATTGTAAATTATATTTAGGAGTTTTATATGGAAATTATTATTAATGGAGAAAACCAAACAATAAATGAAAATACAACAATTTCACAATTATTAAAGCAACTTCAAGTAGAAGAAAAGATCGTAGCTATATCATTAAATTTAAATGTTGTAAAAAAAGAAACATGGAATAATGTTTTTTTGAAAGAAAATGATAGGCTTGAACTTTTACAATTTATGAGTGGTGGTTGATTTAATAATGCTTGAAAATATGGAATCATAAATGATAAAGCGTATTCTTATTAATAAATCCCCAACTTTTTCATATCTTGAATTGTATGTAAAAGGTGGGTTAAATGCAATTAGTGGTGCTAGTGGAAGTGGTAAATCAGTATTTTTACATTCTATTTTAAGTGCATTTGGATTGAAAGAGGCAAATGCAGAATTAATTGAAATTAGCCTTGATATAGATTTTAATTCAATTGGGGTTAATTTAGAAGAATTAGGTATTTCAAATGAAATTATTGGTGAAGAAAATGAAGTTATTGTTTCTATACTTAAAAAACAAAATTCTCGTTACTTTATAAATCATCAATCAATCTCTAAAAAGAAATTGAGTGAAATTGCAAAACATTTTATAAAACATATAAGCATTAAAGATGCTTATGAGCTTGAGAGTGATTATATGCTTAATGTATTAGATTTGATAATTTCACATAAAGATTCTACATTTAATTCTTTAAAAAATGAATATAAAGATACATTCAAAAATTTTAGTAAATGTAAAAATGAGCTTAAAGATATTATAGAAATGCAAAAAAACATAGAAAATCTAAAAGATTTTGCAGAATTTGAAATTGATAAAATATCAAAAATTAATCCAAAAATTGGGGAATATGAAAAATTATTACATGATAAAAAAATGTTAAGCAAAAAAGAAAAAATTATACAATCTTGCAATGAAGCTTTAAATTCTCTTGATAGTTTAGATTCTGTAAGCAAAGCATTTGATTTGCTTGATATTGATGGAAATAGCTTTTTTGCTAGTATAATGGAAGCAAGAGGAAGTATAGAAAACTCACTTTATGACTTTGAAAATCTTGATATAGAACCAGAGAGTTTGCTTGAAAGAATTGCAGAACTTTCAGATATTAATAGAAAATATGGTAGCGAAGAAGAAGCCCTAAAGCATTTAGAAATACAAAAGAAAAAAATAAAAGAATATGAAAATATAGATTTTGATAAAACACAACTTGAAAAAAAATATAATATGTTAGAGCAAAAAATTATAGAATTATCACAATCATTAAGCAAAAAAAGGGAAAAATTTATTGCTAAATTTGAAAAAAGATTAAACCATTATGCAAATCAATTAAAACTAAAAGATATAACACTAAAACAATCAAATGTTGAATATTATCAAAATGGTATAGATTCAATTGATATTTTTATTGATAATAAAAACAAAAATATTATATCATCTGGAGAATATAATCGTATGCGACTTGCTATGCTTTGTGTTTCTACTGAATGTAGCAATCAAGAAAAAGGTATTTTAATTCTTGATGAGATAGATGCAAATTTAAGTGGCGAGGAAAGTGAGGGAGTTGCAAAATTATTGAAATTTTTATCAAATAATTATCAAGTTTTTGCAATTTCTCATCAACCATTTATGCCTTTAATATGCAATCAACATTATCTTGTTAGTAAAGATTCTAAAAATAATGCAAGTATAAAATTACTTGATAAACAAAATCAAATTAAAGAAATAGCAAGAATAATTGGGGGCTCAAATTTAAGTACAGATACACTTAGCTATGCCGAAAAATTATTGCAACAAGAAAAAAATATTAATTAAACATTTGTTTTAATACAAGAAATTAAGGAGATATTGTGTATATTGCAATTACTGGTGGTGGCACAGGAGGACATTTATCCATTGCTAAAGCATTAGGTAATGAATGCAAAAATCAAGGCATAAATACTCTTTATATAGGTAGCACAAATGGTCAAGATAAACTATGGTTTGAAAACGATAAAAACACATTTGATTCTATGATATTTTTAGAATCTACACCAGTTGTTAATAGAAATTTTTTTGGTAAATGGATAGCATTATCACAAAATATTAAGGAATCTTTTAAGGCAAAAGCAGAAATGAAAAAACATAATGTTGTAGCATGTATTAGCGTTGGTGGCTTTAGTGCAGCTACTGGTAGCTTTGGTGCAATTTTTGGTGGCATTCCATTTTTTATACACGAACAAAATGCTTATATAGGATCTCTCAATAAATTGCTAAAGCCATTTGCTAAAAAGTTTTTTTCAAGCTTTGATTTTAAGAATACAAATATAACACCATATCCAATAAATAATGAATTTTTCAAAAAACAAAGGATTAGAAAAAAGATAAATACCATAACATTTCTTGGCGGCTCTCAAGGGGCTAGTGCTATAAATCATTTTGCATTAAGAGTAGCAAATATATTTAAAAGCAATAAAATAAGAATCTTACATCAAACAGGTAAAAATGATTACGAAAGCATAAAGCAGAAATATATTGACTTAGGATTTTGCATTGCAGATTCATTGCAAAATTTTATTGAAAGTAATTTAGATGTTTTTGTGTTTGATTTTAGCAAACAAATGCCAGATATTATGCAAATATCAGATTTTTGTATTAGTCGTTCAGGTGCATCAAGTCTTTGGGAATGTGCTAGTAATGGATTACCAACTTTATTTATACCATATCCATATGCAGCAAAAAATCATCAATACTTTAATGCAAAATATTTAAGCGATAAAAATATGGCATTATTATATAAACAAGAAGATATTATGAAGATTATTCAAAATGAAAATGATTTAAATACATTAATAGATTCAATACTTAATATGAATTTATATAACATATCAAATTCATTATTGCAAGAAACAAGCCCCAATGGAGCTAATATAATTATAAATGAAACAATGAATTGCATAAAAAATAAATAATACAAGGAAACATTAATGCCCTTAGAAAACAATCTAGAAATTATATTAAGCGATGCTTATGTGCAAGGTATTTTTATACATGAGATTTTTGCATGTTTATTCTTTATACCTTATATATGGTATCTATATATTCTTTATACATATAAAACATTTTTGGATATGAATAAAAAGATTTATTTTGTAATGCCAATTACTATATTTTTATTAAGTGTTAGTATTGTTACTGGTGGATTTTTGCTTGCAATGATAAATTTTATGTTTGATATTAGAATCATATTTATGATGTTTATTTTAATTATATTTTTATTTGGAGAAATATATAGAATAAAGAGATTAAAAAAAGCTAAAATTAGTATTGAAGGTATGCAAAAGTATGTAAATATTTGCAAAAAAATGTATTTCTTATTTTTAATTCTCTATGTATGTATTATTTGTTTTTTGAAAATTTATTAAAGGAATATTATGCAATTTTTCTACCATGAAAATGCAGGTATGCAAAATATAGAAATTGATAGCAAAGATTCACATTATTTATTTTATGTGCGTAGGTTTAAAGAAGGCGATATTTTAAGAGTTCGTAATTTAAATGATACAAATTTATATTTTTATAGGCATATAAAAAAGAATAATTTTTTGCTTGAAAAGATAGAATCTGCAAATATAGATTCTATTAATTTTTCATGCAATATTATATTAGCTATAATTGATTTAAAAGATATTTATGATATATTACCATTTTTAAATGCCTTATATGTTACAAATATACATTTTTTCTATGCCGATTTCTCACAGAAAAACCGAAAAATTGATATGCAAAAAGCACAAAGAATTATTCAATATTCTTGTATGCAAAGTGGCAGAATAAACGCAATGAATGTATATTTATATAATAATATAGAATCTATATTGAATAATTTTCCTAAGGCATGTTATATAGACTTTAATCAATTAAAAACAAATAATTGCTTTGAAAAACTATCACATTTAGAGCAAAATGAATGTGCTAGTTGTGGCATAATAATTGGACCTGAAGGTGGATTTAGTGTTAGAGAACGAAATATATTGCAATTAACACAAAAACAATATACATTAAATATGCCAAACATATTAACAACACATTTAACAGGCATTTATATATCAAGCATTTGTTTTGCTTCATATTCTAATATTTTATTTAGAAAATAAATTTTATTTTATTAAATTGTTGCCCTCTAAACTTTGTAAATATGGTGTTTTTAATTTATATTTACCAATATTTAATGGTATATATGTTTGTAATTCTCTCATTTTATTTGCAACATCATTATAGTAAGCAGTAGCACTCTTATTAGCAAGTCTTGATTTTTGCCATGCAAAACCTCTATTATACGATTTTATTACCTTCTCCAAATTACCCTTATGAATTTTATCCCAATAAAATAAATTATCTAATGTAACTGATGATGCAAAAGTAGGGTTTGCAATTAGCATTTGCCCTACTACATTACGCAAAAAGGAGGAGTCTTTATATTTTGTATATTTTTTTATAACGCTAGGTATATGGTTATGATATATTCCAGCAGATGGATCAGAAAAATTTATTAAATATTCACCAGCACAAGATTCTTTCCATGCTATTGCAGCCATAAGATAACCTAAACCATGCTCTTTACCATAGTAATAAGCATAAAAAATAATCTCTTTTTGTTTATCTGTAAATCTTTGCAACTCAGTGCATGTCCCATCAATTTGTATCTGTATATTTGTTTTTGACAATAAATTATTATTAAACAAAATATAAAAAGAAAAAATTATAAAGAACTTTCCTTTTATCATTTAACACCTTTTTAAACTTTTATTTGCTAGAATTTCATAATTATAATTTAAAAAGGGAAATTAACGAAATGCCAGAGTTATTGATTGAAATTTTTACAGAAGAATTACCAGCAATTCCACTTACTAAAAATATAAAATCTATTCAAGAAAATTGGAACAATATACTTAAAAAATATCGATTGGAATCAAATTTTGATTTCTTTTATACACCTAGGCGTTTAACAATTTTGCATAATAATTTTTCCTTAAAACAGAAAGATACTAAAATAAAAAGCTATGGACCACCAATCTCAATAGCTTATGATAATAACAATAACCCTACAAAAGCTATGCAAAGTTTTTTGAATAAAAACAAGATAACAAAAGATGAAGTTAGCACAATCATGAAAGATAACAAAGAAGTTTTATATTATGAAAAAGTTGATATAGGCATAGATTCTTCAAAGCTTATTGCAAGTATGGTAAAAGAATGGCTTTTATCTCTTAATTTTGGCAAAAGTATGCGCTGGGGAGATTGCAAAGAAAGTTTTATTCGACCTATTAGGAATATATGTATATTATTTAATGGAATTTCTATGCCATGCCATGCATATGAAATAAATAGTAGCAATAATATATTGGCACATAGACAAGCAAAAGATTCAAACAATCAAACTATGTCAAAAAATATAACAAATATAGAATCTTATTTATCGTTCTTAGAACAAAATGGTGTTATGCTACAACAGCAAAAAAGAAGAGAACATATATTTCAAAATATAAAAAAGTTAGAACAAGATAATAATATTAAAGTAGAGATTGATTGTGATTTACTAGATGAGATTATAGCAATTACAGAATACCCTACAATACTTTTTGGTAGATTTGAAGAGAGATTTTTAAAGATTCCAGAAGAAATGATTATTGCATCTATGAAAGAAAATCAAAGATATTTTGCGGTATATAAAAATGATAGTCTTTATAATGGTTTTATTGTAGTTAGCAATTCTTTTAATGGAGATTTTAATCTTATAGTAAAAGGAAATGAGAAGGTATTAAGAGCTAGATTGCAAGATGCAGAATTCTTCTATGAAAATGACTTAAAAGCAAATATGAATTTTGGTGATTTATCTACCATAGGTTTTATGGATGGTGCAGGAAACTTACAAGATAAAATAAAAAGAGAAGAAAATATAGCATTAAGAATAATTGATTTATTAGATACAATAAACATTGATTGTAATGAACAAGAAAAACAAGCAATAAAATTTGCAATAAAATTTGCAAAATGCGATTTATTATCGCAAAGTGTTGGTGAGTTCCCAGAATTACAAGGTGTTATGGGGGCTAATTTTGCAAAGAATATGAATATGGATGAATATATTTGCAATGCAATAAGAGAGCAATATTTACCAAACGGATTAAACAATACACTACCAACACAAAAAATAAGCGCAATTGTAAATCTTGCAATAAAACTAGATACTATATTTACACTTTTTAGTTTAAATAAAATTCCAAGTGGCTCAAAAGATCCATTTGCATTGCGTAGGCAGTCAGCCGCTATACTTAGAATCTGTCATCATTTTAATTTTAATATAACTATACAAGACTTATGCTTAATTGCAAAAGATTATTATACAAATGTAAATCAAGATATATTGTTAGACTTTATTACAGAAAGAATATATGGTATATTTCCACACATAAATGCTAGTATAATTAGATCTGTGCTTATGCGTAAATTTGGTATAGCACAAAGCTTTAATAAAATTTTAGCATTATCAAATTATTTTGAACATATTGACATAAAATCTATTATAAGCACATTTAAACGAGTTGCAAATATATTACAATGTGATAACATAAAAAATAGTAATATAGATACTTCGTTGTTTGAAGATAGTGAAAAAATATTATATGATAATCTATTAAAATATATAAATTCAAAAAATTCTAATAACAATATAGAATCCAATAAGGATTCTAATTACTATCTATCTTGTATAAAATCTGTATTTTTATTGAAAGAAAACTTAGATAGTGTATTTGATAATGTTTTAATTAATATTGATGATGAAAACATAAGAAAAAATAGAATAATGCTAATATCTCTTGTTTTCAATGAATTTATGGAATTTGGCGACATGCGCGAAATTTCTATATAGATTAAGTATAAGTTAGTTTATAGAATTAATATTTTTATAAGATTTATATTTTTATTGTAAAATGCAGTTGAAATTGTCAAGTTTTTGTTAAAAAATATTTTATCTTAATATTTTTTTATGGACTTTTAGAATGTAAAATACTATAATATCACTTTATTGTTAGCTTTTAATTTACCAATAGCGATTGCATTTTCAACTTGCATTGATGTGATATTTTAGGAAGGTTTATATGGCAAGAATTCTTGTTATTGATGATGATTTAAATATGCAAAAATTTTTGCAAAATAATCTTTCTCAAGCAAGTTTTAGTGTTGTTTGTTTAAATTCTCCAAATAAAATAATTGAATCTATATTACAAGGTGATATTGATGTAGTTATATTAGAATTACTAATTTCTAAAACAGACGGATTTGATTTATGTCGTCAAATTCGCAACATTACAAGAATCCCAATTATTATATCTTCTAGTTTAAATAATGTTAGCGATAAAGTTAAAAGCTTTGAATATGGTGCTGATGATTATATAACTAAACCATATGATATAGCAGAACTAATAGCTAGAATCAAAGCATTATTAAGGCGTATAGAAACTAGAGAAATGGTATTTGGGGCATTAAATGTAGATTCTAAAAGACGCATAGTAAAGTTAAATAATCAAGATATTGATCTAACAAACACAGAATTTGACATTTTAATTTTTCTTATAGACAATAGATTACAACCTATTAGTAGAGATAGAATAGCACACACAATTAACGCCATACATGATGACACAGGTTTAAGAAGTATTGATACGCATATTAGAAATCTAAGAAATAAACTAGGCGATTCTGCAAAAGATCCAAAATACATACAATCTGTATGGGGAATAGGCTATAAGTTTTGCCTTTAACTTTAATATAAAAAATTATAATTTCTGGTGATTTAATGCAAAAAGCAGTATTTTTTGATAGAGATGGTGTAATAAATATAGACTATTCTTATGTATATAAAATAAAAGATTTTGAATTTTATGATGACTTCTTTATATCTATCAAAAGCTTTAAAGAAAATGGATATAAGCTTGTAGTAGTTACAAATCAATCAGGAATTGATAGGGGATATTATTCTATTATAGATTTTTTGCATATAAGTAAATATATGCAAGAAGAGATATATAAACAAGTTGGATTCACTCTTGATAGAATCTACTTTTGCCCATTGCTAAATGATACAACAAGACGCAAACCATCACCGGGTATGATATTACAGGCTAAAAAAGATTTAAACATAAATTTAGAGGAATCTTATTTGGTTGGGGATAAGAAAAGTGATATAATGGCTGGTGCAAATGCAGGAATAAAAAATTTATATTTGATTAATAGAAATAATATAGAAAATAAATGTTGTATTTTAGATCAAAATATAAAAATTAACTATATATCTACACTTAACAAATTTAATCCATTGTAATTTAATAATTGCATAAAAAATATTTAATAATTTTTATGCTTTATACATTAAAAACTATTGAGTTTTATAAAGTAAATGAAAATTACTATAAATCATTATTGTTTTTTATGTATTATCCATTCACTAAGTCTTGCTACAAATGTCCAAAAAAGAGGTATAAAAAATATAGCAATAAAAGTTGCTGCCATCATACCACCAATTACACCAGTTCCTATAGCATGCCTACTAGCACTTCCTGCTCCACTGCTTAAAGCTAAAGGCAAAACACCAATACTAAATGCTAAAGAAGTCATAATTATAGGGCGGAATCTAAGTTTTGCTGCACCAATTGCAGCCTCTACAATACTCCTACCTTCTTTTTCTCTCAAATGTTGTGCAAACTCAACAATTAATATAGCATTTTTTGCAGACAATGCAATAAGCATTACAAGCCCTATTTGAAAATATATATCATCATCTAACCCACGCAATGTTGTAGCAATAACAGCACCAAATACCGCAAATGGGACAGCACTAAGCACTGCAAGAGGCATAAGCCATCTTTCATATTGAGCACATAAAATTAAAAATACAAATATAAGACCAAACACAAAAGCAATTTTACCTGTGCCACTTGCATTTTTTTCTTGGTAACTAGAACCAGAATATGCTATTGTATATCCTTCGGGCAATACCTCTTTAGCTAATTCTTCAAGAACACGCAATGCATCACCACTAGAGTAACCTTCTTCATCATTTGCATTTCCAACAACATTTGCACTAATAAAAAGATTAAATCTATTTACTATATCAGCACCAATAACTCGTTCAAAATGAACTAGGGAGCTAATGGGTATCAAATCGCCTTTATCGGATTTTACAAATATACGACTCAAATCTTCTGGTGATTCTCTAAATTCACTTTTAGCTTGTATATTTACTTGATATGTCTTTCCATATAAATTAAAATCATTTACATATTTTCTACCAAATGTACTTTGTAAAGTAGTGAAAACATCATCTATACTTACACCCATAGCTTTAGTTCTTTCTCTATCAAGAGTTATATGATATTGTGGTATATTTGCACTAAATAGACTTCTAACTTTTGTTAACTCCTTTCTCTTATTTGCTTCTGCTACAAAAAGATTTGTATATTTTTCTAAATCTTTTATACTTCCACCAATTCTATCTTGAATATATATTTCAAAGCCACCAATAGTTGATAAACCACTAATTGCAGGTGGAGTTGTAGAGAGGGCAAAGGCATCAAGGCTTTGATTAAAAGCATTCATCATTTCACTAGATATTTGACTAGCATTCTTATTTCGTTTGTCCCAATCCTTAAGGTTACTAAATATAGCAGCACCACTTGATCTAGGAGAACCAGCTAACATATCATATCCAGCAATAAGAAAATTGGAATCTATATTTGGATTTTTCTCTAATATATCTAAAGCTTTTTTTCCTTCTTCAATAGTTCTTGATAATGAAGATGCCGGTGGAAGTTGGATAAAACTCATTATTTCCCCTTTATCTTCACTTGGCACAAGACTTTTTGGTAGTTTCGCAAATAATCCCCATGATACAGCAATAATTGAAACAAAACATAAAACAAGAATCAACCCATGTCTTAAAGCTTTTACTATTTGCTTACCAAATTTAAAAGTAAGCCAATCAAAGAAATCATTAAATCGTTTTACAATATAAAAAGGTTTTGGCTCTTTTGATTTTAATATGCTTACACATAAAGCAGGAGTTAATGTTAATGCAACAAACCCAGATATTACAACAGATATGACTATTGTAATGGCAAATTGTTTATAAATAGCACCACTAAAACCACCTATAAAAGCTACAGGAATAAATACAGAACAAAGCACAAGCACAATTGCTACAACAGGACCTTGTATTTCATCCATAGCTTTTAAAGTTGCTTCTTTTACAGAATACTTTTCTCCATTAGCATTTGTTTCTGTGTGTAAGATTCTCTCAACATTTTCAATCACTATAATTGCATCATCTACAACTATACCAATTGCTAATATCAACCCAAATAAAGTCAAAAGGTTGATTGAAAAACCTAATATATACATTCCAGCAAAAGTCCCAACTATAGACACAGGTATTGCAATTATAGGTATTATTGTAGCACGAATATTTTGTAAGAAAAAATACATTATTATAATTACAAGTAAAATGGCTTCTATAAATGTTTTTTTAACTTCTTTTATAGAAATTTTTACAAAGCTTGTTGTGTCATAGACATTTTTATATCCTAATCCATTAGGAAAACTTTTTGATAATTCTTGCATTTTCTTTTCAACGCCATCTGCTACATCTAGTGCATTTGCACCAGGTTGTAATGATACACCAAATGCTGAAGCATTTTTACCATTTAAAAGAGGGCTAACACTATAGTCTTTTGCACCCAATTCTATCGTAGCTAAATCTTTTAAACGCAATGAAGAGCCATCTGGATTTGAGCGAATAATAATATTTCCAAACTCTTCTGCACTAATAAATCTACCTTGTGTTGTAATAGAATATGTAAATGCAACTTTATTTTTCATTGGTTCTTGCCCAAAAGAACCAACGGCAAATTGTGAGTTTTGCTCTGAAATAACTTTTGTTACTTCTGATGGTGTGAGATTATTTTGCGATAACTTTTCTATATCAAGCCAAATTCTCATTGAATAATCTTGTTGTCCAAATGAAGTTACATCTCCAACACCCTTTACCCTTTTTAACTCATTAATAATATTTAAAATTGCGTAATTTGCAACAAATGTTTGAGTATGATTGGGATTATTAGAAAACATTGCATATACAGATAATAATGTAGAAGATCTTTTTCTAACATTTACGCCAATTCTTTGAACTTCTGATGGCAATTGACTTAATGCTGATTGAACCCTATTATTAACATTTACCAATGCCATATCTGCATTTATATCATTACTAAAATAAACGCTTATATTTAAACTACCACTTGATGAAGAAGAAGATTTCATATATAACATACCCTCAACACCATTAATACTTTCTTCCAACACACTTGCAACCGTATTTGCTACAACTTCTGCACTTGCGCCACTATATGTTGCCTGCACAGAAATTTCATTAGGAGAAACTTGTGGATATTCTTCTACCGGCAATATATACATTGATATAATGCCTATAATTGTAATTACAATAGATAGAACCATAGCAAAAATAGGGCGATTAATACAAAATTTTGACATTATATCTCCTATTTGCTATCTTTAGATTCTATCTTTTTAGAATCTTTCATATTAGGGCTAACAGACATACCATCTCTAATTTTTGATAATTGATTTAAAATGAGCATATCACCCGTTTTTAATCCATCAAGTATTAATACCATACTATCCTTTAGATTCTGCCCTAAAGTAACCCTATTAATATGGGCTTTACCATCTTTCATTACAAATACATAGCTACCTTGAGAATCTTGTAACAATGCACTTTGCGGTATTGAAATAGCATTCTGTGCCTCAAACCCTTTTAATCTAACTCTAACAAACTCATTTGGCAATAACTTGTGTTCCTCGTTATCTACTACTGCCCTTGCCTTAATTGTTGAGGTTTGCACATCAAGAACACTATCAATAAAATCTAATTTTCCTACATGTTCATATATTTTGCCATTACCAAAAATAAATTCTGTTTGAATTTTGCTATTATCTAAATCTCTCATAAAGTAATAATCATAATTTGGTATAGAAAACTCTGCATAAATAGGACTTAATTGTGTTATAGTAGTCAAAATATCTTGAGAATTATTACCAACAAGATTCCCAACATCATATTTTCTCATACCAGTGCGACCATTTATATTTGCAATAACATCTGTATATCCCAAATCAATTTCTGCATCTTCTAGTGCCGCCTTAGTATTTGCTAAATTTGCTTGAGCTGATAAATAATTATATCTAGATTGATCATATTGATCTATTGTATAAACTCCTTGCGAATATAATTTCTCCACCCTTTTCCAATCCCTATTTGCTTTTACAAAATTTGCTTCTGCTGCATGATATTGTGCTTTTGCTTGATTTACTTTTGTTTTATAACGCGATGGATCAATCTTAAAAAGCAATTGACCTTTCTCGACTATATCACCTTCATTAAAATTTTTTGAAAGTAATACCCCTTGCACTCTAGCATAAACATTTATGCTTTGTATGCTTTTTAATCTAGCTGGATATTCAAAGCTTAGGGCTATATTTTGCGATTCTATATTTATAATATTTACATTTAATGTAGCACTTTTAGATTCTTGTTGCTTAGAATCTGAACAACCAAAAAATATAAAATTTGTATATATAAATATTACAAATAATATTATTTTTAACAAAATCAAGTTATATGATAATCTTTTTTGCATTCGATCTCCTTGTAAAATCATTTAATGCTGTTGTTTAATTAAATTATTTATTAAGGCATAAAGCCTTAAATTAAAACAATCGCTTTAATCAAATTGCAATAAAACAAAAATTTTAGATTCTGTTAATATTTTGAGATTAAAGACATCGTGTTTATTTGAATAAAGTCAAAGACTAAAAAACAATAAATAAACATCTAATTGTAGCAAATAAAAGATTAATTATATAATTTAAAATAATAATACATAACGACACTTTATTTTAAAATGTCGCTTAATTCAATTAAGGATTATCATGAAAATTTAAGTTAAGTCTAAGTGTGTATGGTTACGGGGGAGGGATTTGAACCCCCGACCTTTGGGTTATGAGCCCAACGAGCTACCTGACTGCTCTACCCCGCGTTACATAATTTATATAAAAATTAAAGATTCAATCTAAATATTAAAAATGGCTGGGGTACAAGGATTCGAACCTCGGAATGCCTGGACCAAAACCAGGTGCCTTACCGCTTGGCGATACCCCAATTAAATAAATTTAAAATTTGAAAAAGATAACTATACCATACTTTTACCAAAAAGTCAAATAAAAATGATATAATTTGTAATAGCTTTTTAGTAAAAGGATAAATAATGTATAAACAACGCATAAAGGACGCAATAGAATCAATAAAAAAAGGCGAAATGATTATAATAATGGATGATGAGGATAGAGAAAATGAGGGTGATTTAGTCATGGCTGGAATCTTTTCTACACCGCAAAAAATAAATTTTATGGCACAAGAAGCAAGGGGACTTATTTGTGTTTCAATTACTAAAGATATAGCAGAAAAGCTTGATTTACCACCTATGGTGCAAAACAACAATAGCAACCATGAAACTGCCTTTACAATATCTATAGATGCTAAAGAAGCTAAAACAGGTATTTCTGCATACGAAAGAGATATGACAATAAAACTTATGTGCAACAACAATGCTACTCCAAGTGATTTTGTTAGACCCGGACATATATTTCCACTTATAGCAAAAGAAGGAGGAGTATTAGTTAGAACAGGACATACAGAAGCAAGTGTAGATATTTGTCGCTTAGCAGGAGTTGCACCTATTAGTGTTATTTGTGAAATAATGAAAAAAGATGGGACAATGGCAGGAAGAGGTGATAAATTTTTATTAGATTTTGCAAAAGAACATAATTTAAAAATATTATATGTATCTGATATAATACAATATAGATTAAATTTTGAGAATCTATTATATGAAACTTCAAGAGAAAATGTAGAGTTTATGAATGCAAAATGCGAGAAAATTACTTTTTGTGATCATTTGCAAAAAAAACATATTGTATTTAAATTTAATAATGATGGCTTATGTAACAAAGATATTGAAAAAGAAATAAGACATATAACCATAGCAGATATAGAAGAAAGCATTAAAATAGACTCTGTAGATAAAAACAAAAACTCTGGAATATTAATAAAATTTCACAACATAAAAAGTGATTTAGAATTATTAGAAAATACTAAAGAATTTGTATCTCTTTTAAAAAGTATTGAAAAATTAAGATGTGATGGTGGATACCTAATATTTTTAAACACAGAATCTAAACAATATGGCGACATAAAAGACTTTGGTGTTGGAGCACAAATTTTAAAGAGGTTAAATATAGAAAAGTTTAGACTTCTTAGTAGTTCAAACAAAAATGAATATAATGCTATTAAGGGTTTTAATCTTCACTTAACAGAAAAAGTTGAAATTTAATATATTAAATTCAAGTCTATGTGCAATCTAAAAAGCAATAAATTACCATAAATATACAATATCATTTAAATCTTAGTATTTTTAATAATTGGCTATATTCTTATTTCATAAAATACTATATTATTTTATATATAAAATTACATAACAGAATAACAAAAAAATAAAAATTAATAAAATATATAAAACAACTTTTATTGTAATTAGATTTTAAATTTTTATTATTATGTAAATATTTTAGTAAAAAATTAAAAAAACTATTGACTTATTATCATTTAATATGTTATAATGATAAAGATAATTTACCAAAAGGGCTTTTAGGTAGATTATATCTTTTATTTTACAGGAGAGTATTATGTTATCAAAAGAAGTTATAAAAAAACTTAATGAACAAGTTGCAAAAGAAATGTATGCTTCTAATTTGTATTTAAGCATGAGTTCATGGTGTTTCAACAATAGGTTTGATGGTGCTGGTCAATTCTTATTTTCACATGCTGGACAAGAAAGTGATCATGCAAAAAAACTCATTACTTATTTAAATGAAACAGATTCTGCAGTTGAATTACAAGCAGTTGAAAAACCAAATTCAACATTTAAAAGTTTGCTTGATGTTTTTGAAAAAACATATGAACATGAATTGTCTATAACAAAGTCAATAAATGATCTTGTAAGCTTTATGCTTGAAACTAAAGATTATTCTACATTTAATTTTTTGCAATGGTATGTTGCAGAACAACATGAAGAAGAGGCATTGTTTAGAGGTATTGTAGATAAGATAAAGCTAATTGGCGAACAAAATCATGGGCTTTATTTAGCAGATCAATACATTAAAAGTTTAATTGGAAAATAATCCCAATATTTTGATGTTATAAAATTCAAAATATTCAATAATTTATAATTAAATTCTACCTGAAAACACTTAGGTAGAATCTAACAACAAATTGTTACACTCAACTAATTATAATAATCAAAAATAATAATTTATGCGTTTATAGTTTATTAGGCGTTTTTGTTATGTAATACATTACTTATTATTTTATTTAAATATTATAAAATTGAGTTTTATATCATACATAAAATAAAATTTATTTATTTTTTTATCATTTTTAGTATCCTAACTATTGTAACTAAGCAATAAATTTGCTACAATAACAATAATACTTTAAATAATCTATATTTTTGCTATTAATGAAAGGTGGTTTATATGGAAATTATGCCAGATTATAAGGTTATGCTTATTGTATTTGTAGTTTTTATAATTACAATGTTTATGCTTAACAAGTTTGTATTTAATCCACTTATTTCACACATGGATAAAAGAGAACAAAAAGTAACAAGCGATTTAGAGCTTGTTAATAAAGACGATAGTGAATTATTAAAAATAGAAAAAGAAATACAAGATATTCTAATTAATGCTAAAACTAAAGCATATGAAATTAAAGAACAACAAATATATGAAGCAAAAAAACTTGCAAATGAAAAAATAGAACGAATTCAATTAGAAAACAAAGAAAAAATGGAATCTTTTATGGCTAAACTTCAAGAAGACAGAGAAACGATGAAAAGTGATTTGCGTTCAAGTTTTGGAGACATAGATTCTCTAATTGTTGCTAAAATAAAAAATATATAGTTAAGGAGATATTATGCGTTATGTTATATTTGCATTGACAATGTTTATTCTTTGCGGTATATCTTATGCGAGTAGTGGTAACCATGTTGTAGATATATCAAAAACAGATATTATTGAAAGGTTAATTAACTTTGTAATATTCGTAGCTTTAATGTGGTATCTTTTAGCTAACAAATTCAAAGAAATATTATCAGCAAGAAGCAAAGAAATATCAGAAAGGCTTTCTCAAACACAAAGTAAAGTAAGAGAAGTAAAAGAAAAAAAGGAAAGAGCATTACAGCATTTAAGAGAAGCGAAAGAAAAGGCAACAGAAATTTCTAATACAGCTAAAAAAGAAGCAAGTATATCTGTATTTCAAATTGAAGAAAAAACAAAAGAACATATTTCAAATTTAATAAAAGCAAATGATGAGGCAATGGAATTTCAAGAAAAATTATTGCAAAAACAATTAATATCAGAAGTTTTGCAAGAAATTTTTTCTAGTCAATCATTAAATCTTGATACAAATGACTATGTTAGCATTCTAGAAAAAAAGGTAATATAAATGCAAGAAAATGTTATAGCTAAAAAATATGCAAAAGCTTTAGCGAGTGTTTGTAATGCAGACGAACTAGTTAATATTTACGATGTTTATAATGAAATTAGCAAAGCTTTTAGTATAAAAAAAATGTATTACATTGTAAATTCCCATGTGATTACAAAAGATGAAAAAATTTCATTTATCAAATCTCTAATAAATAAAAATATAAATGAATATGCTGATAGATTATTATCTATACTCATTAAAAATGATAGATCTTGTTTATTGCCTTTTGTAACTTTAGAACTTAAAAAGATCATTGATTCAAAATCAAATACATATATTGCAACACTCTATGTAAAAACTAAATTAGATAATGATTCTATATATAGGATACAAAATAATCTCGGCAAAAAACTTGGTGTTACTCTAAGCATTATGCAAGAGATTGACTCTAATATAGATGGAATCAAACTTGAAGTTATTGAGTTAGGCATTGAAGTTTCATTCTTAAAAAATAGATTTACACAAGAATTGAAAGATTTTATCTTAAAAGCAGTTTAGAAGAAGGAGTTACATGATTACAGCAAAACTAAAACCCGAAGAAATAAGCTCAATTATACGGGAAAAAATAGAAAAATTTGACTTAAAGGTTGATATAAGTCAAGTAGGAAAAGTTACAAGCTATGCAGATGGTGTTGCTAAGGTGTATGGCTTAAATGATATTATGTCTTATGAAATGGTTGAGTTTGATACAGGCGAAAAAGGATTAGCACTCAATCTTGAAGAAGGTAGTGTTGGTATTGTTGTTCTTGGAAATGGAAAAGGTATTAAAGAAGGAACAACGGTTAAAAGGCTAAATAGATTGATGAAAATTCCTGTAGGAGAATCTGTAATTGGTCGTGTTGTTAATACTATAGGTGAACCATTAGATGGAAAAGGAGATATAGAATCTAATGAATATAAATTTATAGAACAAAAAGCACCCGGTATTATGCAAAGAAAAAGTGTTCATGAGCCAATGCAAACAGGACTTAAAGCTATTGATGCTCTTGTTCCTATTGGTAGGGGGCAAAGAGAACTTATCATTGGAGATAGGCAAACAGGTAAAACAACAGTTGCTATTGATACTATAATCAATCAAAAAGGGCAAGATGTTTTTTGTATTTATGTTGCGATAGGACAAAAAGAATCTACAGTAGCACAAGTTGTTCGTAAGCTTGAAGAACATGGTGCTATGGAATACACAATTGTTGTTAATGCTTCTGCTAGTTCAAGTTCTGCTATGCAGTATTTAGCACCTTATTCTGGTGTTACTATTGGTGAATATTTTAGAGACAATGGTAAGCATGCACTTATTATATATGATGACTTAACAAAGCATGCAGTTGCTTATAGAGAAATGAGTCTTATACTTAGAAGACCACCGGGTAGAGAAGCATTTCCAGGAGATGTATTTTATATACATTCAAGATTGCTTGAAAGGGCCGCTAAATTAAATGATGAACTTGGGGCTGGTTCTCTAACCGCATTACCAATTATTGAAACTCAAGCTGGTGATGTTTCTGCATATATTCCAACAAATGTTATTTCAATTACAGATGGACAAATATTTCTAGAAACAGATTTATTTTTCTCTGGAATTAGACCTGCAATTAATGTTGGTTTATCAGTATCTCGTGTTGGTGGTGCAGCACAAATCAAAGCAACAAAGCAGGTAGCTGGGACTCTTAGACTAGATTTAGCACAATTTAGAGAATTACAAGCATTTGCACAATTTGCTTCTGACTTAGATGAATCTAGTAGAAAACAACTTGAAAGAGGGCAGAAAATGGTAGAAGTTCTAAAACAAGGTCCTTATAGTCCGCTTCCCATAGAAAAACAAGTTGTTATAATTTATGCTGGTGCTAAAGGGTTTTTAGATGATATTCCAGCTAATAGAGTAGTAGATTTTGAAAAACAACTTTATCCTTTTATTGAAGCAAAATACCCAGATATATTTGAAAATATAAGAAACAAAAAAGCTTTGGATAAAGAGATAGAATCTACTTTAAACAAAGCATTAAGCGAGTTTCAATCAAGCTTTGCAATCTAAATAAGGCATTATTATGGCAAATGGATTAAAAGAGATTAGAAAAAAAATATCAAGTGTAAATAATACAAAAAAAACTACTCGTGCTATGAAGTTAGTCTCAACTTCAAAGTTAAAAAAAGCTGAAGAAATGGCAAGAAGAGCTAGATCGTTTGCAGATAAGTTAAATGAAGTATTCTATGATATAATGTCAAGAATTAAACAAAGCGGATTGACAAACATTGATAGTAAATTTTTTCATAATACAGAATCACATGAAATAAAAGTGGTTGATATAATATTTGTAACTGCGGATAAAGGCTTATGCGGTGGTTTTAATAGTATAACTATGAAAGAAGTTTTGCGTTTGAGAGATGAATATCAAAATAAAAAAATTCAAGTTAGATTTAGATGTGTTGGTAAAAAAGGAAATGCTTTTTTTGCTTTTAATAAAATCAAGCTTGAAGATAGTATATCTGATTTAAGTTCATCACCAAATTATGAGCGTTCTAGTGAGTTTGTAGAATCTGCTGTAAATGATTTTTTAGAAGGCAAAACACAAGAAGTTATTATTGTGCATAATGGTTTTAAGAATTTAATTTCCCAAGAATTAAAGAGTGTAAAGATTTTACCTCTTATTCCAGATATGAGTATTTTAGAAAAACCTAGCAATATATCTAATGTTCTTAACATTTATCCTGAAGATGAAGAAAACTTAATCTTAGATGAATTAGCTAAAAAATATGTTGAGTATAATATGTATTATGCTCTTGTAGATTCTTTAGCAGCAGAACATAGTGCTAGAATGCAAGCTATGGATGCAGCAACAAATAATGCCACTGAATTGGTTAAAACTTTGACTATTTCTTATAATAAAGCTAGGCAAGAAGCTATTACTACTGAATTAGTCGAAATTAATGCCGGTGCAGAAGCTATGAAATAATATTTGAAAGGAGATATATATGAATAATATTGGTAAAATCACACAGGTTATGGGACCTGTTGTTGATGTTGAGTTTGATGGTTATTTGCCAGAGATAAATGAAGCACTTGATGTTAATTATAAATTTGATAGTGAAAGTAAACAACTAGTATTAGAAGTTGCAGCTCATTTAGGTGATAATGTT